>DGOT01000132.1:2176-5179 GCA_002389465.1 Bacteroidales bacterium UBA4459
TTCGGTACCGAAAAAGTGGTGGAAGAACTGGCAATGATCATGCGGGAGGCCCGCATCGACCGGATGGACCTTGACGCGACGAGAACCAAACATGCTTTTAACCGGATTATTACCGATTTTGAGGAACGGAGAACCGACATTCTAATCGGAACGCAGATGGTGACCAAGGGGCTCGATTTCGACAATGTGCGCGTAGTAGGTGTGCTGAGTGCTGACAATATGCTCAGTTTTCCTGATTTCAGGGCCCACGAACGCAGCTTCCAACTGATGCAGCAAGTAAGTGGCCGGGCCGGACGCAAGCATGAACGGGGAAAGGTGATCATCCAGGCGTGGAAACCCGATCATCCGATTATCCGGTTCGTGGTGCAGCACGATTTCGAAGGAATGTACCGCCAGCAACTGGCTGAGCGCAGAAAATTCTACTACCCGCCCTATTACCGCTTGATCATCGTAAAAATGAAACACAAAAAATATGATATTCTGCATGAGGGCTCTGCTGTCTTTGCCAAAGACCTCAGAGCAAGGTTCGGTAAAGTGGTTTACGGCCCCGAGTCACCGCTGGTAGGCAGAGTCAGGTCGCTGTACATTAAGCACATCATGATCAAGGTGGCAAGGGGAACTAATTATCAAAACGTGAAGGACGAATTATACGTTGCTTTTGAAGAATTTCGCACCCTGGCAAAATATAAATCTATTGTTATTCAGTTTGATATAGATCCGCAATAGTTATAAAACATCATCGTCCTAAACAAATATAGATAAACACGTTAAAACAATGAAATATAAATGCTTACGCCGGGTTGTTGAAGCTGAAGTTTCCGCCTTTGAAAAAATGCGTTAAGAAAATCAATTCATGGAACGTTAAGAAAGAAAATCTGTTTGATCTCGCCTGAGGCGAGAGAGTTATTTTCTTTTAGTGGAATGGATTGATTTTTAGCAATTTTTTCATCAGCGGCGGCATTTTTTGCTTACTTTTTTTTGCTGTTGAAAAAAAGTAAGAGCCAGCCCGGCTTGAGGGCATTGTTAAAATATTTTAATATAGGACAGTATTGGTTATGGAAACAAAAATAATAACTGTACAAGCTGGTGTCGGTGCGGCTCATTTGGTGGTGACCAAAGACCGGTATTTCCTGGTAGATACCGGATCGCCCGGAAAAGGAAAGAAAATACTGAAGGCCATTACATCCGGAGGATTGAAGCCGGAAGACTTATCTTTTATTTTTCTGACACATACCCATTACGACCATTCGGGGGGTGCTGCTTTTCTGAAAAAAGCGACAGGAGCAAAAATCATTGTGCAGGCATCGGAAGCAGATAAACTTGCCAGCGGGTACAGTGGAACACCGGATGGCACTAATCCATTATTCAGGGGCATCTCTTTTCTCGGCAAGAAGTTCAAAACGCCCTTTCATGTGTTCGAACCTGTGGCACCGGACATTGTTTTTGAAGAAAAACTGGAACTGAAGGATTATGGTATTGACGGGTACATACTGCATACGCCCGGTCACACTTCAGGTTCTTCCTCGCTGATCATGGGCAACAAAGCCTTTGTAGGCGACGACATGTTTCATGTGGGAATATATAAATACCCTCCATTTGCCAATGATGAGGTGTCCTTATTAAAGAGTTGGGAGAAATTACTGCATCTGGAAGTGGACACTTTTTATCCTGCCCACGGAAAGCCGTTGGGCAAAAGTAAAGTATGGGAGGTTTATGAGAAAGTGAAAAGAAAAAAGGAGCGTTAGTTTTCTTCCTCCTCAATGATCACGAAGACATCCTCATTGTCTTTTTTCATAAAGTATTTCTCGCGGGCATATTTTTCCAGATGGGCTGTGTCGTTTTCCAGCACATAAACGGCATCTTCAATGCTGCTGGTCTCTTTCTGGTAGTATTCTTTCTGATGCTCCAGATTCTTTAATGTCCGGCTTAGCTTTATCTGGTCAATAAAACTTTCCTGGTCAAAAAACAGCATCCACACCAGAAATGCCAAACCGGTGATGAAATATTTGTTGAGTATGTACTTTTTAAAAAACATAGCCTGAATCTTGCTGCAAAACTACAGAGAGATTACGGATTTTTACACACAACACGAGAGAATTTTAAACTTTCTGATGTTAACAGCCGGAGATAGCAGAATCAGGCTGGCGGGAGTATATAAACCCGAAATAAATCTCTTTAATTACAATACCGTTTGATCACATTGTAGGCTTCGGTAATACCTAACTCGCCGGCAATACTCAGGTCTTTGCATGCCAGTTTGTTCTCACCTAAAAACAGAAGTGTAAGTGCCCGGTTGTAATAGGCCTCAGCCAGTTCAGGTTCCAGTTTGATGGCCATCGAATAGTCGTCAATAGCTCTGTGATATTCTTTCAGGCTTAGTTTAACGTTTGCCCGGTTATAATATACAAACGGAAGATTCGGATTTTGTTTAATCACCCTGTTATAATCGTTCAGCGTGCTTATATGATCGGGTGGTTTCAGGTCTTTTTTCGGGATGTTCTGTCCGCTCATGCTGATGGTGATGGCGCTCGTGTATTGCTTTTCGTTGAAAATGAATTCGTCCAACTCAAACTGCATGGTTCCGCGGTTAAAATAGGCGTAGGAAATGTTCGGATCGTGTTGCAACGTCAGGTCATAAGCATTGATGGCGATGCTGTAATTCTGGAGCATGCTGTTAACAACACCTTTCATAAAGTAGGCACCGGCCGTATCACCACCAATCAGAATGGTACTGTCAATACGTTGCAGTTCTTTTAAAGCGGTCTCTTTAGATACCGGCCAGTCGCGGGTGGTAAATACAAGTTTTATCCCCAGTTTGTTGCTTGCATTGAATTTGGCGATGCTTTCATCGTAATATTCGTTCTTTTTATATTTTGTATAGACCGAGTCGGGCAGTCTGAAAGCATATACCAGCAGGAAATTGGGTTTGGGTTCAATCGTGATCCGCTCAAACTGAACACGGCCTTTTTTTATGTTGCCGCTCACAAAATCAGCTTCCAGTTC
>DGOT01000240.1:0-4354 GCA_002389465.1 Bacteroidales bacterium UBA4459
AGCAGGATGTTGAAAATATGAGCCTTGCTGACATTCCCCAGTTCGGGATGGCCGTGTTCATCGTATGTGAAGTTGATGCCTGAATTTTCAATTTCTTTGTCGCTCATGAAATGAAACACCCCTTCACTGACGATGGCCACTCCGTAATCAATTCCCAGGATTTTGCGCTTGACAATGGCGGAGATGATGAGCCTGGTAATACGCTCAAATGTTATTTCCGTATTATAAAACATCTCCGGGATAACAATCATGGGCGAATGGGTGGCAGCTCCAATGCCGAACGCCAGGTGCCCGGCTTCGCGTCCCATAGCCGAAATGATGAACCAGTTGCCGCTGGTGCGGGCATCTTCATAAATAGTCTGAGCGATACGTACACCTTCTTGTTTGGCCGATTGGTAGCCGAAGGTAGGTGTGTCCTCGGGTAACGGCAGGTCGTTGTCAATGGTTTTCGGAACGTGAATGTTTTGAATGTCCACATCGTGTTCTTTCAAATATTTGGAAATACGGTTGGCTGTTGAAGCCGTGTCGTCACCGCCAATCGTTACCAGTAACTGTACGTTATTTTCAGTAAAAAACCGTGTACTGAAATCGCTGTCTTTTGGTTTGAAACGGCTCATCTGTAAAGCCGATCCGCCCCGTTTATGGATGTCGTCGGCAAACGTAAAATCAATTTCTTGTAATGTAGGATTATCGGCAAATAATCCTTTGTATCCTTCATGAATACCAATAACGCGGTAGCCCGATTTTAGAAATACAAGGGCTACCGAACTGATAACCGAATTGATGCCGGGCGCCGGGCCTCCGCCACAAAGAATAGCTACTGATTCCTTCATTTTTGCAGTTTTATATCTGCCCGCAAAGATAGGAAATAAAGGGGGGCGATTAATTTGCCGGTCTGTACTTTTTTGTCAGGTTGCAGCGCAATCGCGAGTAAGAATTTTGACCTTTATTTAATTACTTCACCAGTACCTGAATTACCGACCGGCTTTTTTGTTCCAGAAATATTTGTTTGCCAGCCAATAATTTTTGGATGATGTCTTCGGTGTAATGTCTTACGGTAATCAGTTGCAGGTTAGCATTGTATCTGAACGGGAAGTCAGCTTTCAGATCGTGCAACAGGGCATCCAGTTTATTTTGATGGTGGTTGAAACATACGGAAAAACTCACTGCCGAGTGCTGCATCAGGTTAATGTGGATTTTGTGCCGGCTGAATGCATCGAAGATGGTTGTCAGGTTATCTTCGGCAATAAATGACAGGTTTTTCGACTGTATACTAAGTAAAACCTGGTTATCTTTTATAATGATCTTTGGAATTTTCGTATCCATTGAACGATCGCCGGAAATGACCGAAGGGCTGTTTTCGGGATGATAAAATGATCGCACAAGCAAGGGTATGTTTTTCTTTTGTAGTGGCTGGATGGTTTTTGGATGGATGATAGAAGCACCGTAGAAAGCCAGTTCAATGGCCTCATGATATGAGATCTGATCAAGTTTAATGCACTCATCGAAACGGTTGGGATCGGCGTTCATCAAGCCTGGTACGTCTTTCCATATCGTTACTTCACGGGCATCAAGAACAAATGCAAGGATGGCTGCAGTAAAATCGGATCCTTCACGGCCGAGAGTTGTCGGATTACCCGCTGCATGGGCACCGATAAACCCTTCGGTAAGCATAAACTTCCCTTCGCTGAACAATGGAGTTATCGCGTTTTTTACGAGCTCCTCCGTTTTGTGCCAATTTACTTTGGCCGCCGTATAGTTGCTGTCGGTGGCAATAATTTTCTGCGCATCAATCCACGCACACGGCAGACCTTCGGAAACAAAAAATTCGTACAGAATCAGGCTGGAGAACCTTTCGCCAAAACTTACGATCCGGTCGTAGGCAACATATCGGTCATTGCCTCTGTTGGTAAGTTCTTTTTCGAGGTCTTCAAAAAGCAAAGACAGTTTGCTATAGCATGAAGAACCAAGAGAAAGCTGCTTCGTAATTTGTTCGTGTTGCTGTTTCAGGCGATCAATAGCCCTGCGAAGATCCTTTTCTTTATTATCGAAAGAAAATTGCAGGATTTTTTCCAGTGCATTGGTGGTTTTTCCCATAGCCGAAATCACCACAATGAATGGCTCATGCACATATGGCCGGATAATGGCTGCCACCCGTTGGATGCCTTCAGCATCCTTCATCAATGCTCCGCCGAATTTGAAGATTCTGGCCATAGTTAATTCTCTGTCGTAAAAGTTAATTTGTTTCTTTGATCAATCCTTTCCGGAACGCTGCAAGCAGCATCTGCAGGTCTTTGATCTGTATTTTGATCTGTTTTCCGACATCGGTGTCCGAAACCCGCTTCCGTTTGGCATTGGCTTCGATAAATATCCTGTCCGAAATAATATCTTTGTCTTCTTCTACAGCTTTGGTTTTTGAGTCGAAATGCTGGTGTTCAACCAACACCAGTCCATAAGAATTATAAATCAGCGTATATCCGGCCACGCCTGTTACTTTTTGATAGGGGATCGACATGCCACCGTCAATCACAAACAGTTTTCCGTTGGCTTTGATAGGACTTTCACCTTTTTTAACTTTTACGGGAACATGCCCGTTAACAACGTGTGAATTTTTCGGGTCGAGGTCGAATTCTTTTAAAATCTCATCACAATATTTCTCGTTATCATACACCAGGCTGTAATAGGGATTACGATGCTCCTTATGTAATGATTTATCTTCGATAAAATACCTTTCGAAGGTAGTCATTTTTAGTTTTCCGAACAGCGGAGAGGCCGTGCCACACCACAAATACCACATATAGTCGAGGCTATCATTTTGTTTGTTGTGGTCAAAACGCTGTGCATAAGCTTTGCGGGCCACGCGCTCAAAATGGTCACAAAGTGCTTTCCCTTTGTATGTGGCTCCTTCAATTTCAAATGCTTCGAAATCTCCTTTTTCTGTCATCGGGATGCAGCCATGATATAGCAAATTGGAATTATATGCGAGGTACATGCTGCCGTGTGAGAAGAGAAAATCCACATGCCGTTGCAGTCGTTTGCTGTTTTTGAAACTTTTGGTTAGTTTTTCAATCACTTCATTTTCTTCTTCTGATAACTCAAACGGGCTTTTCGGGTCGAGTGTGGGAAAGTTATTGTCGAGCAACGGATACTCTTTGCCATCGATTCGGATAGTGTCTTGTTTCCGCTGAATTTTGTCCAGTAACAGGCGGTCATCCATGTTAAAATGCGGATTGTTATTGATAATCTGGCTTTCCAATTTAAATTGAATAATCGAAATGGCCTTGTGCATCTGCATCAGCATGCGGCTTTCCCGTACCGGATCATCGGTTTTCAGTTTGAACTGATCGCAGGGATCGTCTTTGTACTGCCGCATGGCAAATGTGGCCAGCGGGAGCATATTGATGCCGTAAGCATCCTCCAGCGTATCCAGGTTCTGGTATCTTAACGAAACACGTATCACGTTAGCCACAAGTGCCTTACTGCCTGCCGCTGCGCCCATCCAAATAATATCATGGTTACCCCATTGGATGTCGACCGAATGGTACTCTGCCAGCCGGTCCATGACTTTCTCGGCATGTGGTCCCCTGTCGAAAATATCACCGATAATATGCAGCTGATCGATCAGTAACCGTTGGATAAATTTACACATGGCAACGATGAATGCCTCTGCCCTGTCAACTTCGATAATGGTATTGATGATGGCTTCGAAATAGTCTTCTTTATCTTCACCGCTTTCATTCAACAGTTCATCGATGATGTAGGCAAAGTCTTCGGGCATGGCTTTCCGCACTTTTGAACGAGTGTATTTAGCTGCTGCCGAACGGGCTACATCGCTAAGGCGCTGTAAGGTAATGGCAAACCACTCGTGAGGGTCATCTTCGTTTTTCAGGGTAAGGTCAAGTTTTTCTTTCGGATAGTAGATCAATGTAGCCAGCGATTTTTTATCTTTTAGCCGCAGCGTTTTTCCGAAAACATCATCGATTTTACGACGAACCACACCTGAAGCATTAGCCAGCACATGGCTGAATGTTTCGTATTCACCGTGGATATCTGTTAAAAAGTGTTCGGTACCCTTGGGTAGGTTCAGAATAGCTTCCATATTGATGGTCTCGGTACTGGCCGCCTGAATGTTAGGGAATTTTTCCGAAAGTAGCTGTAGGTACTTTAAATGCCCTTCCAGCTGGGAAGTTGTATATACGGAGTTGTTTTTTTTCTTCTTCATAGCTTAACTTACATGAACAGAACTTGATTAAAAGCAGTACAAAGGTACAAAACTGGCAATTAGAAAATATACGTCCGATTGCAATACTGTCCTAAATAAATGTAATTAAGTAATGCCCTCAAGCCGGACTCC
>DGOT01000240.1:4496-7283 GCA_002389465.1 Bacteroidales bacterium UBA4459
TTTCTTCATCGTTTAGGACGCAACTGATCCGATTGTTTCATTGCAAGTGAAGATGTAACAAGACATAGTATATTAGCAGATTATTTAACGGGATTACCCGGAGAGCGAAAAAAACTTGAAACAAGTATCATTATCAGAAAGTTATAAACTTCATCCCCGCCTGGGGGAGGTGCATGCTTTTTTAAAGGCAGAAGGGAAGCATGCTCAACTTAAAGGTTTGGCAGGCTCGTCAGCTGCACTGACCGTGGCTGCTGTATTCGAAAAAACAGGAAAACAACAGCATTTTGTGGTGTTGCCTGATAAAGAACAGGCTGCCTATTTTTACAACGACCTGGAAAATCTTTTTGGTGAGACGGATACGGATGTGCATAAAAAACGGGTGCTGTTTTATCCTACTTCGTACAAGCGACCGTATGAGCCGGAAAATCCGGACCGATCATACCAACTGTCGCGTACAGAAGTCCTCAAGCGCCTGATGACTGGCGACCGGAAAACAATTATAATTTCTTATCCTGAGGCATTGGCCGAAAAAGTGATTACTAAAGCCTATCTGACAAAAAATATCATCAAGCTAAAACAGGGAGAGCAGGTGGGATTAGATTTTTTATGCGATCTGCTGGTGGAATTCGGTTTTGAGAGTGTGGAGTTTGTTGCCGAACCGGGACAGTTTGCTTTACGAGGTGGCATCGTGGATGTGTTTTCCTATTCCAACGACCATCCATACCGCATTGAGTTTTTCGGTGATCATGTGGAGTCGATCAGAACATTTGACCCGGCCAGCCAATTGTCTGTTCAAAATATGAACCGCATCAGCTTGTTGCCGAATGTGCAGGACAGAACCATCGAAGAAAAAAGGGTGAGTATTCTGGATTATATGCAACCTAAATCAGTCTGGTGGATACGGGATGTAGCATTTACAGCTGAACGTATTGAAAAAGAAATTGAAAAAGCAAGGAATACGTTTGAGCGTTTTGGTGAAGAACTGAAGCAGGCCGAGCCGGAAACCTTGTTTATCAGTGGAAAAAAGTTCCTGGATCAGGTACAATCATTTAAAACGATCGAATTCGGCGGGACAAATTATTATAAAACAACCCGGGTAATTAATTTTGACCAAAAGCCGCAACCTGCTTTCAATAAAAAATTCGATTTTTTAATTAACGATCTGGCCGAAAAACTGAAGCAAGGATATGCCAATTACATCTTATCTGATAATCCGAAGCAAACAGAACGTCTCTATGCTATTTTTGAAGATATCCGGGTAGAAGGTATTCCCGAAGAAAAAAAGCTTTTTACCCCGGTAACTTTAAGTCTTAGTGCAGGCTTCATCGATCCGGAATTAAAGCTGCTTTGTTACACCGATCATCAGATATTTGACCGCTACTATAAATTTCACCTGAGGGAGGGTTTCGGGAGAAAAGAAGCCTTGTCCATTAAGGAACTGTACGACCTGAAGCAGGGTGACTACATTACACATATCGACCATGGCGTTGGGCAATTCGATGGCTTGCAGATCATCGACAACAACGGCCGTAAACAGGAGGCCATTCGCCTGATCTATAAAAACAACGACTTGTTGTATGTGAGCATTCATTCGTTGCACCGGATTGCCAAATATGTGGGAAAAGAAGGGACACCGCCGGCACTGAATAAACTGGGCTCGAATGCCTGGAATAAACTTAAGTTGAAAACCAAGAACAGGGTTAAAGACATCGCCCGTGATCTGATCAAACTTTATGCGGAGCGGAAAGCGGCTAAAGGATTCGCCTTTATACCTGATACCTACCTGCAAAATGAGCTGGAAGCCTCGTTTATATATGAAGACACACCCGACCAGACGAAAGCCACACAGGACATAAAAAAAGATATGGAATCATCATTTCCGGCAGACCGGTTGGTATGCGGCGATGTGGGATTTGGTAAAACGGAAGTGGCCATTCGTGCGGCATTTAAAGCCGTAAACGACAGCAAGCAGGTGGCCGTATTGGTACCTACCACCATTCTGGCATTGCAGCATCAGAAAACATTTTCGGAACGGCTGAAGGATTTCCCGGTAACGGTGGATTATATCAACAGGTTTAAAAGCACAAAAAAAATAAAAGAAACTCTGGAAAGATTAAAAGAGGGGAAAATTGATATTCTCATAGGAACGCATCGTTTGCTTAGCAAAGACATTGAGTTTCATGATCTGGGGCTGTATATTATCGATGAAGAGCAAAAATTTGGTGTTTCGGCCAAAGAAAAACTCAGGAAGGCAAGGGCAAACATTGATACACTCACCTTAACGGCAACCCCCATTCCGCGAACATTACAGTTTTCGTTGATGGGTGCCCGTGATCTTTCCATTATCAACACACCACCACCTAACCGGTATCCGGTACAAACCGAATTACATTCGTTTGGAGAAGATGTGATCCGCGATGCTATTACCTACGAAGTATCACGGGGAGGACAGGTGTTTTTTGTGCATAACCGGGTGCAGAACATCATGGAAGTTTACGACATGCTGAAACGGTTTGTCCCTGGTGTCAGAATCGGGGTGGCACACGGCCAGATGGATGGAGCCAGGCTGGAACGAGTGATGATCGACTTTATTGACGGCGATTACGATGTGCTGCTGGCGACTACTATCATCGAATCGGGCCTCGACATTCCGAATGCCAATACCATCATCATCAGTGATGCACAAAATTACGGCCTGAGCGATCTGCACCAGTTACGAGGCCGGGTAGGCAGGTCGAACAAGAAAGCTTTCTGCTACCTGTTGAGCCCGCCGATGACAACATTAAC
>DGOT01000240.1:7385-16450 GCA_002389465.1 Bacteroidales bacterium UBA4459
GAAATAGGTATTGAAATGTACCAGAAGATTCTGGATGAAGCTATGGCTGAACTGAAAGAAACCGAATTTAAGGAACTGTTCACGAAAGAACAGATGAAGAAAAAGTTTGCTACCGATTGCCAGCTGGAAACCGACCTGGAGCTGCTGATACCAGAACAGTATGTAGCAACGGTTCAGGAACGGTTGAATCTGTATAAAGAGCTGGATAATGTGGAGACGGAAGAAGCTCTGGAAACTTTCGAAAAACAGTTGGAAGACCGTTTCGGGCCGTTACCCGAGGAAACTGCCGACTTACTGCAGGCGATACGTTTACGCTGGCTTGGAGGTATCCTTGGATTAGAAAAACTGACGCTTAAATTCGGCAACATGACCGGCAGGTTTGCAGCAAAAAACGATTCTCCCTATTTTCAGTCGGAAATATTTGGCAAGGTGTTGCAATTTATACAACAACATCCTAAAGAGGTGACGATGAAAGAACGGAATGATAAATTGATTATTCGTTTCGATAACATTACTACGGTGAGACGTGGTATTGGATTTCTTTCCGGAATTTTAAATGAGAATTAGAAGGTGTAGTTCTTTGTTGAAAGATGAGTGATAAGACTATTTAAATTATCACTATTTTTGTGTCAAATATCAATATAAATCAAGTTAATCTTATACGTATGAAAAAATCTTTACTTTTTATTATCTCGTTATTCTTTAGCCTGGCAATATTTGCGCAGGAATGTTCCGATTTGTTTATTTCAGAGTATGTGGAAGGATCAGGGAACAACAAAGCACTTGAAATTTATAACCCGACCAATGGAGACATTGACCTGAGCCTTTACACGATAAGGCGTTACTCAAATGGCAGCCCGGTTTTTACCGATGAGGTACAGCTTTCGGGAACAATACAGGCCTACGATGTGGTTGTTGTAACAAATGGCCAAACCGACTCTGTGTGGGTGTCGAATGGCGGGTATTGGTCATTGCCAATCGATTCGGTCTTATATAGCCTGGGCGATTTGCATGGCAGCGGTATTTATCCAACGGCAATGTACTTCAACGGAAACGACGCATTGACACTGGAAAAAATTACCGGCGAAGTTGTAGATATCTTCGGAAAAATAGGTACAGACCCGGGAAGTAATGGATGGAACGATATTCCTCCTACATACTTTGCAGGAGATCAGTTTTGGACATCATGGACAAAAGATCAGACGCTTATCAGAAAACCTGCTGTTAAAAATGGTGTCGCAGCCAACCCGGAAGTATTTATGGTAAATGTTGAGTGGGATTCAATAGCTAAGAATGATTTTGACAGCCTTGGTTACCACCGCTGTGATTGCGGATATTTAGGGATAGCTCAAAATGTGTTTAAGCATTCGATCGTAATGTATCCTAATCCTTCAACTAATAAAACAGTTACTATTTCAGCTTCAGCACGTATCGAATCAGTTAGCATAGTAAATCAACTTGGGCAAATAGTTTATACCGAAAATTTTGGTTCGGGTAAAGATTCCGTAGTTATTAAAGGCGACTTCTTTACGGAAGGATTTTATTTCGTTACAACAAGGTTTGTTGACGATTCGCAATATGTTGGCAAACTGATCATTCGATAATCTTCCAAATACGATAGGTGATGGCGGTTTGGTTAAAGACATTCTTTATTGTCTCGTTGAGTTTGTATTCCCTTGGTTTTTATGGTCAGGGTGCTGTTGAAGGTGTGGTGCGTGATGCCGTTAGTGGTGAAACGCTCATTGGGGTTAACATTGTTTATGCGCCGGGGAAAGGTGTTGTCAGTGATATTGACGGGCACTATTACATCCAGCTAGATAATGGATCTCACACTCTGACAATTTCTTACGTGGGTTATATTACGCAAACCCAGCCGGTTAAAATCAATAATAAGATAATTACTCTTAACATCGATCTTAAAAATGTAACACTAAGTGAAGTTGAGGTGGTTGGTGACCTGGCACGTTCGCGTGAAACCCCGGTAGCTTTTAGTACTGTGAATCCTGTTCAGCTTCAGGAAGAATTGGCATCGCAGGAAATTCCCATGATACTCAATTCCACGCCCGGTGTTTATGCAACCCAACAGGGTGGTGGTGATGGCGATGCGCGGATTAATATCAGGGGGTTTAGCCAGCGGAATGTTGCTGTTATGATTGACGGCCTTCCGGTTAACGATATGGAAAATGGTTGGGTCTACTGGTCCAACTGGTTTGGCCTCGACCTGGTTACCCGAACCATCCAGGTGCAGCGTGGATTGGGTGCTTCAAAACTTGCTCTACCTTCAATCGGGGGCACCATGAATATCATTACTTCCGGCATGGAGCAAAAACGAAAAATATCGATTAAGCAAGAAATGGGCGATAAAGGTTATCTTAGGACATCGGTTGGATTTACCAGCGGTCAACTAAAAGGCGGCTGGGGAGTAACTGCTGCGGGTTCCTATAAAAGAGGAAACGGTTGGGTTGACAGGACTTTTACGGAAGGATGGTTTTATTATGTTAAAGTGGATAAGAAAATTGGAAAGAAGAATATTCTGAGTATTTCAGCAATGGGTGCGCCCCAGGAACATGGGCAGCGCAGGTATAAAAAACCGATAGCAACTTACGATAGTACCTTTGCACGGAAACTTGGTGTTACTGAAAATCCCGGTGAATATTTTAATGCAACTTATATTGATACCGTTTCTATGGTTAATAAAGGCTTGCGTTATAACTCAGACTGGGGTAGATATACGAATACTGACGGTAATGAGATTACACTGAACGACAAAAAGAATTATTATCATAAACCTCTGTTCACGCTCAGGCATTTCTGGAATGCCAGTGAGAAATTTTATCTTTCTAATATCTTATATCTTTCGCTGGGAAATGGTGGAGGGACCTCTTTGAAAAAGTCGGTGACAAACCGCTATATTACGGAAGAAGGCCAAATTAACCTCCAGGATTATTACGATATTAATATAAATAATTATGATCCGCTATACCCGGATGAACCTAAATCGTATCAATTTTTACGCAGCAATAAAAACAATCACAATTGGGTGGGTTTGTTGTCGACCTTCAATTATATAATAAATGATGCATTTATTTTTTCCGGAGGTATCGACTTAAGGCGTTATGTGGGTTCACACAACGAGGAAGTTTATGACTTGCTCGGTGGTATGTACACTCTTGATTCGCACGATGCAAACCGTAATCCTAATCAACAACTGCGTGTAGGCGATAAAATTAATTACTATAACGATGGCATTGTTGAGTGGGCTGGCTTTTTCACGCAGATGGAATACAAAAGAGGAAACCTTTCTGCATTTATAAACCTGACAGGAGCTGTTACCGGGTACAAGAAAATAGATTACTTCGCTCCGCGTGAGCTTAAAATAAACGATACTGTTTTAACTATTGGCTACGGGCAGGAAGTTGAATATAATGGGCAGGTTTATGACGCAAATTCACCGGGTTTAGATTGGGCACAGTCTGACTGGAAATGGATCCCGGGCTTCACGCTCAAAGGGGGGATTAACTATAACCTTTCAGAAAGGTCTAATCTCTTCCTGAATCTTGGGTATATGTCGAAAGCGCCTGTTTTCAACAATGTGTACGACAGGTATTCTGTTACTCTCTTAAGAGAAATCGAGAATGAGTATATAAAGGCCATAGAACTTGGCTATTCCTATAAGAGCAGGGTTTTTTCTCTGAACGCTAACACCTATTACACTGTTTGGCAGAACAAGCCTGGGAGTCCTGTCTCTTATCCAATTAATGATGATGAAATGGGATATGGAAATATCCAGGGAATGGATGCATTGCATATGGGTATCGAACTGGATTTTGCCGTTAAGCTCCTGCAAAATCTTAAACTGGAAGGGCTGTTATCACTTGGTGACTGGAGATGGACATCGGCAGATTCGGTACGCTTGTACAATGACAACAACCAACTGGTCAAGACAGAATACTTTAATGCCAAAGGTGTTCATGTGGGTGATGCTGCGCAAACTCAATATGGGTTAAGCCTGCGCTACGAACCCATAAAACACCTATATATCAGCAGTAGAGCTACCTACTTTGCCAGGTATTATTCGGATTTCAATCCGTTTGATCTTAATCCTGATAAGAATCCGGAGTCGTTTGATGAAAATGGCAATCCACTTGATGCGTGGAAAACACCGTCTTATATTCTTTTAGATTTCCATGCCGGTTATACTTATTACTTAAAAAAGGTAAGTTTCAGTCTACGGGGAAGCTTGCTCAATTCTTTGAACGAATTGTATATTTCAGATGCACGTGACAACGATTCTTTCTCTACAACGACACATAGCCACGATGCCATGTCGGCCGGAGTATTTTTTGGCCTGGGCCGAAGGTTTAACCTGTCATTAAGAATTAACTTTTAAATAAATTTTACAAATAGAATACGATGAAGAAAATTAGCTTATTAGTAACAACACTACTAATTGCATCTATGATGCTGGCACAACAGACCGGTTATTACAACGGTACTGATGGTAAAAACGGAGAAGAATTGAAAGCCGCTTTAAACGATATTATCAGTGGGCACACTCCATACTCTTATTATTTCGCAAAAGAAATATTTAAGCTTTCGGATGCTGATCCTGAAACGCCCGGAAATGTCATCCAGGTTTACACGGGTTTCTCACATGACAATAGTGATTATGGGAATAGCGAACTGCAGCTCAACCGCGAGCATGTATGGGCAAAATCGCATGGCAGTTTCGGCGATTGGCCGCCCATGTATGGCGATGTGCATAACCTGAAACCTTCGGCAGCATCGGTGAACCAGGATAAAAGCAACCTGGATTTTGACAACGGCGGAACACAACATGATGTGGCAACCGGTTGTTATTATACTGATTCTACCTGGGAAGCAAGAGACGAAGTTAAGGGCGATATTGCACGCATTATTTTTTATATGTCAACAAGGTATGAAGGTGAAAATGGCGAATTGGATCTGGAAGTTGTTGACTGGGTAAATACCTATCCGTTTCCGGAGCATGGTAAACTATCTACCTTGCTCGAATGGAACCTTCAGGATCCGCCAGATGAGTTTGAGCGGAACAGGAACAACGTGATTTTCTCATTTCAAAAAAACAGAAATCCATTTATTGACGATCCGAAATTTGCACAATTAATCTGGGGTGGAGCAACACCAAATCCGATAAATATTGACAATTTTATAATAACTCCGGACGTGGCTGTGGCAGAAGAACCTGTTAACATAGAAGCCACTATTACCAACTCAACCGGCAGGGCGCTGTCAGCCAGCCTGTACTGGGGTTTGAGTTATGAATCATTGCCAAATGAAATTACCATGACGGCTCAGGGGGATGTTTTTAGTGCTGAAATCCCGGGGCAGGCCGAGGATGCAACGGTATATTATAAAGTTGTGGCAACCAATGGTGAAGATGAAAACACTTCGGTGGTTTATAATTACTATGTACCTAAAATTTTCACGGGTACTCTTGTAAGCATTTATGATATACAGGGGCAACAGGAAGATTCACCTTATGAAGGACAAGTGGTGAGCACAACGGGTGTGGTAACTGCCAACTTTGGCTCTTTCTATTTTATCCAGGATGGTTATGGTGAATGGAACGGTTTGTTCGTTTATGAGTCAGGCAGGAATCCATCTATTGGTGACAGCATTGTGCTTACCGGTGAAATACAAGAGTACTATGGTAAAACAGAAATGAAGAATATTTCTGATTATTATTTTATCTCGCCTAATAATGCCCTTCCTTATCCACTGCCGGTACAAACAGGACTTGTGGAAGAAGCGCATGAAAGTGTACTGGTTAAAGTAATTAATGCGGAATGTACAGATGAGAATTATCAGGCCGACCATTTTATGTGGGCTGTAGATGATGGCACAGGAGAACTGAAAATACACAACACATCTGTTTACGAGTTTGTGCCAACAGAAGGGTCGTTTTACACGATAACCGGTCCTATGAATTACGATTTTGACGAATGGAAAATTGAACTCAGGTTTGAAAGTGATGTGATTGATGGCGGTGATAGCGATGGCCCGCTTGTGGTGGAATTAAACCCGGTTATCAGCACGAATATTAAAATATTGTTTAGTGAAGCTGTAGAAACTACAACTGCTGAAGAAATAGCAAACTATTCAATTAATAATGGCGTAACTGTTGAAGCTGCTGTGCAGCATGCCTTCAACAAACCTCAGGTAAATCTTACAGTAACCCAATTGTCTGGCGATTATGAAATCACTATTCAAAATATTGAAGATCTTTCAGGCAATGTAATGAGCGACACAACAATAACTTTTAGTTACGTGGGTGTTGAAGAATTGTTTTTAAACGGAGAGGTGAAAGTTTTTCCCAACCCGGCGATTCAGCAACTGAACATATCATTTAATGTGTTGAAAAATGCGAACCTCACTATCTATTTGTCTGATATAAGCGGTAGAATTATGAAACAGTCGGATTATGCTGCCAGACAGGGTGATAATAGTTTCAGCTTTAATCTGAACGATGTTGCGCAGGGCGTTTATTTCCTGAATATCCAGGGAGATAACAGCAGTTTGAGGTATAAGGTTGTGAAGAGGTAAACTCGTCAGGAGAGCCTAAGACAATAGTTAAGAATAAGTCTGGAGGAAGTAAATACATACTACCTTTGGACTTATTCTATTGTTGGGGTTATAAGTAATACCAATATTTTTAATTTTGTACAAAATCTAAATCAGTGAGCGATAGCTTAGTAATAATACCGACATACAACGAAAAAGAAAATATTGAAAAGATCTTAAGAGTTGTATTCAACCTTGATAAGACGTTTGATGTCCTTGTTGTGGAAGACAACAGCCCCGATGGTACAGCCGATATAGTAAAATCACTGATGGATGAGTTTAAAGACCGCTTGTTTATTATGGAGCGGAAAGGAAAACTCGGGTTAGGAACGGCATATATCGATGGATTTAAGTGGGCGTTGGACAGAGGTTATAATTACGTAACCGAGATGGATGCTGACTTTTCGCATAATCCTAAAGATCTTGTCCGCCTGTATGAGGCCATAAAAGGAACAGCTGCAGACGTTGCTGTCGGTTCAAGGTACATCAAAGGGGTAAATGTAGTCAACTGGCCGATGGGGCGCGTACTGATGTCGTATTATGCTTCGAAATATGTACGCATCGTTACCGGAATGGATATTATGGACACAACAGCAGGCTTTGTCTGCTGGTCCAAAAAGGTATTGGAAACGATAGACCTTGATAAGGTCAGATTTGTGGGCTATGCATTTCAGATCGAGATGAAATATACGGCTGTCAAATTAGGATTCAACATTGTTGAGGTACCCATTATTTTTACTGATCGAACAGAGGGCGAGTCAAAAATGAACAAAAGCATTTTCCGTGAAGCTATCCTTGGTGTCATCCAGCTACGTATACGAGGCATGTTTGGCAAAATACACCCGGTAAAATCCATCTGATCATGCCTGCTTCCCTACAAAAAATATTAATCCGTAACGCTTTTATTGTTAATGAAGGGAAATCATTTAAGGGAGATGTACTTATCGAGGGCGAAATTATCCGCAAGGTAAGTGAAACACCCCTGGATGAAGAAATTTCTTCAACAGTACAGGTTATTGATGCGGAAGGCCTCTACCTGTTACCCGGTGTAATCGACGACCAGGTGCATTTCCGTGATCCCGGTTTAACATATAAAGCTGATCTGTACACGGAGAGCCGTGCTGCTGTTGCCGGTGGGGTGACAAGTTTTATGGATATGCCCAACACTATTCCGAATACTCTTACTCAGGAGTTGCTGGAGGAGAAGTATATGGCGGCATCTGAAAAATCGCTGGCTAATTATTCATTTTATATGGGCTCTTCCAATGATAATCTGGAAGAGGTACTCAAAACAAACCCGAATAAAGTCTGCGGCATCAAAGTCTTTATGGGTTCTTCCACAGGCAATATGCTGGTGGACGATGAGGAAACGCTCGAAAATATTTTTTCAAAAGCACCTGTGCTTGTTGCTGTACATTGTGAAGATGAGGCAACCATTAGTAAAAACAACACGGAGTATTTTGCCCGCTACGGCGAAAATGCTCCTCCCGAGGTGCACCCGCTGATACGAACTTCCGAAGCTTGTTACTTGTCATCTTCCAAAGCGGTGCGGCTGGCTAAGAAGAATAACACACGCTTACACATTCTTCATTTGTCAACTGCTGCCGAAATGAGCTTATTCGACAACACGGTTCCTTTGGAGCAAAAGCGTATAACAGCGGAAGTTTGTATCCATCACCTTTGGTTTTCCGATGAGGATTATACCGGGAAGGGGAATTTTATCAAGTGGAACCCTGCCGTTAAAAAAGCGTCCGACAGGGAGGCATTGTTTGAAGGTATGCTTCACGGTAAAATTGATGTGGTGGCCACAGATCATGCACCACATACCTATGAAGAAAAAAGTAAGGCTTATTTTCAGGCTCCTTCCGGAGGACCGATGGTGCAGCATTCGCTGACAGCGATGCTCGAATTTTATCATCGTGGGAAAATAAGCCTGGAACAGGTAGTAGAAAAGATGTGCCATAATCCTGCAGTCTTGTTTCAGGTGGAAAAGCGGGGATTTATTCGTGAAGGGTATTTCGCTGACCTTGTTTTGGTACATTTGCACGAAAAATGGGCCGTTGATAAAGAGGGCTTATATTACAAATGCGGATGGTCGCCCATGGAAGGAGTAGCATTTTCTTCGAAAGTGCAGCAAACATTTGTAAACGGCCACAATGTTTTTAACAACGGAACGTTTGATGAAAGCAAAAAAGGAAAAAGATTAATGTTTAACAGGTAAAAAATTAATTGATGAAAAAATATATTGTATTTGTTTGGGCCCTTGTGGTGTTGATCTCATGTTCTGACAGCAATAAGGTTGGTGACGTAACACTCGGAGAGAATGAAGAGGCCATTACAACTTATATCAACGGAAATCCCCAGATGGTCAAAGGCTTTGAAGAAATTGATGGCGTTAAAACATATGTGTACCAAAAGGAGTACTACGAAGATGGAAATCTTTTAAAAGAAGGTGCTCTGAA
>DGOT01000088.1:0-1698 GCA_002389465.1 Bacteroidales bacterium UBA4459
ATCCGAAGTTTTCGACATTAACGATGATATGGAAAGCTGGCGGACAATTGCCAAGGCTGATGTGGTTATCTCTATGCTTCCTGCACGGATGCATCATCTGGTTGCCGAGAAGTGCATTGACCTACGTAAGCCAATGCTTACAGCATCATATGCAACGGATGAAATAAAAGCTCTGGAAGAGAAAGCTGCTAAAGCCAATATACCCATTATGATGGAACTGGGTGTTGACCCGGGGATCGATCATATGTCGGCCATGAACGTAATAAACAGGATCAAGAAAGATGGGGGTAAATTAAACTCGTTCTATTCGTTCACCGGAGGCCTTGTTGCACCTGAGTATGATAACAATCCGTGGAACTATAAATTTACATGGAATCCCAGAAATGTAGTTGTTGCCGGTTCGGGCGTTTCTCTGTTTATCCATAACGGCAGATACAAATACATTCCGTATCACCGTCTGTTTGACCGCACGCTTACCCGGAAAATATTGAATTATGGTGAGTTTGAGATATATGCCAACAGGGACTCATTAAAATATAGGGAGATATACAACATGCTGGATATTCCTTCTATGTTCCGCGGTACGATCAGGAGGCCTGGTTTCAGTAAAGCCTGGAACGTATTTGTGCAGCTTGGCTGCACAGAAGACAGTTTTACTCTGGAAAATTCGGAGAACATGACCTACCGTGATTTTATCAATGCTTTTCTGAAATATGAACCCAATGTGCCTGTTGAAATTAAATTGCAGGAATATTGCCGGAATGCAGCAGATCCTGTTGTTTTAGAAAAGTTAAAGTGGCTGGGTATATTTGATGACCGGAAGATCGGTTTGAAAAATGCCACACCGGCACAGATCCTTCAGAAGTTGCTGGAAGAGAAATGGAAAATGGATCCGCAGGATAAAGATATGATCATCATGCAGCACGAGTTCAAATATACCATTGGAAATGAAGACAAAATGATTGTTTCAGCCATGGCTACTCAGGGTAAAAGTCAGGAGGAAACGGCTATGGCAATGACGGTAGGTTTGCCCTTGGGAATTGCTACAAAACTGCTCATATCAGGTAAGATAAAACACAAAGGAGTTGTGTTGCCCATTCATGAAGATATTTATAAGCCGGTTTTGGAAGAGCTGGAAACATTTGGAATAAGTTTTGAAGAAAAGGAATACATGCTCGGCTAGCCAACTAGATCATTTATCTGTTTTATGAAGTATTTACTCATCATCATCCTTATTGGAATTGCGCTTTATTATGCCATGAAATGGCAACGACCCAAACGGGAAACTGAAAAGGGCACCGATGATAATCCATATGGTAGCAAAGCTACCAACAAAAAAACCGGAAATAGTTACGCCAAATGGGTTGGGGGAGGTCTTGGATGGGCATTTGGAGGCCCTATTGGCGGAATGCTTGGGTTTATGTTTGGTTCCATGTACGATGGAATGAACAAAGGCCCGGGTTCGTATGGCACAACACGGCCGGGTGACTTTGCCGTTTCACTGCTGGTGTTGACAGCAGCTGTAATGAAAGCTGATGGTAGTGTGAAGAAATCGGAATTGAATTATGTGAAGGAGTTTTACCGGGCAAACTTTGGGGCCGAAAAAGCGGGTGGGTACATTAAGATTCTCGGCGAGTTACTTAAAAAGCAACTGGATGTGCAGCAGGTAGGCTTGCAGATAGGCCAGTTTATGGATTA
>DGOT01000088.1:1731-4958 GCA_002389465.1 Bacteroidales bacterium UBA4459
ATATCCGGGTATATGGGGATCAATACTAATGACTTTGAATCGATCAAAGCCATGTTTGTAAAAGAAACGGGAAGTGCTTACCAGATATTGGAAGTGTCACCTGATGCTTCAGATGACGAACTGAAAAAAGCTTACCGTGAACTGGCTAAAAAATACCACCCCGACAAAGTAAGTCATCTGGGTGAAGAAGTAAAAATGGCAGCTGAAGAAAAGTTTACCCGCCTCAATGCAGCTTACGAAGCCGTCAAAGAAGAGCGGGGAATGAATTAAGGCAAATTATTTTAACAACTTTTTCTCGGAATTTTATTACTTTTAAGAAATTATTTGCTGATAATTCAATCCAGGTTATCGATGATCAAAGCAGTTGTAATTGATGATGAAAAGAACAACAGGGAAAAACTGTTGAATCTTCTCATTAAGAACTGTCCAAATATTGAAACAGTTGGAGAAGCAAATGGCGTTAGATCAGGTATATCAATTATTAGGGAGAAAATACCAGATTTGGTTTTCCTGGATGTAAGGATGGGTGACGGAACAGGATTTGATCTATTGAACCGCTTCGAAAACATTGATTTTAAAGTGATATTTGTTACGGCCTTTGAGGAGTTTGCTTTAAAAGCATTTCGTTTTAGTGCCGTTGATTATTTGCTAAAACCTGTTGATCCACAGGAGCTAAAGGACGCTGTAATGAAAGTGTCAGGTCAGTTATCACAGGAAAACCACAAGCAATTAAGCAACTTATCAGAAAGTGTCCAATCAGGAAAATTTAAAAAAATTGCTTTACGGGATTTGGATAATATTCACTTGGTTAATATTGACGATATCGTCCATTGTGATTCTTCAGGGAATTATGTGAGATTTGTCATTACCAATCAGAATGATATCCTTATTTCCAAACATTTAAAGGAGTATGAAGAATTATTTGTTGATTTAGGTTTCTTTAGAGTGCACAAGTCATACTTAATTAATCTGCTACATGCGAAGCGATTTGAAAAAGCTGATGGAGGTTTTGTGGTGATGTCTGATGAAAGCCGCATTCCTGTTGCCTCTAGAAAGCGGGAACAATTACTGGAAATATTTAGAAGACTCTAAGACTCCCTGTAAGGAAGTCCGATTATTACCCTTGTTCCGAGTGAAACATTGGTTTCCGTTTTCATATCGATAATTTCAAGATTCAATTTTTGTTTTAGTTTTTTGCCTAAGGTTTCAAGTCGATCACGAACAATTTCTGTAGCCATTGATGTGTGACCTTTTTTGATTTGGCTACCAGCAACGGTTCTGCCTACGCCATCATCATCTATCTTACAAAGTATTTGGTCTCCATTCAGTTTGAAGCGAATATCAATATTTCCTTTAGTTTCTTTAGTTTTTATTCCGTGTTCAATGGCATTCTCGACAAAGGGCTGGATAAGCATCGGTGGTATTTCGATGCCCTCTGAATCTATTTTTTCATCCACCTCAATTTTATAGTCAAACTTATCAGTAAACCGCAGTTTTTGCAAAGCAAGGTAATTCTTGATATTTACAACTTCCCGATCAAATTCAATAAAGTCGCTTCGCGTGCTTTCAAGAATGTGGCGTACCATTTGTGAAAACTTTGTTAAATAATTTGAAGCCGTAATATTGTCATTTTTATCGATTAAATTGGAAATGTTGGAAAGGGCATTGAAGATGAAATGTGGATTCATCTGAGAGCGGAGCAATCGTTGCTCAAGGATAATTGTATTTTGTTCTGCTTTAAATTTATTTTGACGGATGAATAGTATAGCTGCAACTATGATGACCAGTATAATGCCAAGTAATCCGAAAAGAAAAAACTTGCTCTGTTTTACCCTGAATTCCTTCAACTCATTTTCCTGAGATAAAAGGGTAATCTGCTGGTCTTTTCTTTCTGTTTCGTAAGCTATTTGTAAACCTACCAAGTCTTTTGATTTTGAAATATCATTTAGGGTTTGTTCAACTTCATGTTTTTTCTTCAGGTAATAAATTGACCTGTTAAGCTGTCCTCGATTCTCATAAATAACCGACAATTGGCCATAAGCATCCAGTAAATAATTTTTTGCATAGTTACGTAACATACGAGGGGCCATCAGCTTAATGCTTACATCCCAGGCATGCACAGGGGCATATGCATATTCATTACTGAGATATCCAACACCCAATGAATCGACTATTAGTGCATTTTTAATTACCTGATTAAAGTGTTGAACGGCCTGATTAATATCACCAGTTTCAAGATTTAATGAACCCAATGAACTATGAATATAGGCTTTTGCAAATACAGCTGTCATTGCATCTGCCCTGTTCAGGGCAAGGGAGTAATAATAATTTGCACTATCGGATTGATTCGTCTTTTGAAATAAATAGCCAATTCCATGTAAACCCTGAATCATCATATATTGATCCGCAATATTTTTTTCCGGATGATAATAATGGATTGCTTTATGGGATAAATAAATTGCTGTGTCTGCTTCCCCACTCCCAAAGTAGGCAATAGCGCAACCCATGCAGGTGCCTCCTTTCAAAGAAGAAGCTAAATTGTAATCTAAGGTCATTTTATAAGCCTTGCTATTGAATTCTTTTGACTTTTCGAAATCGCGTAAAAAGTTGTTGTAGAAATATCCAACTCCATACAGACCTATAACCAGGGTCCAGGGGTCTCCGCTTTGTCGAGCCATTTCAAGCGCAACATTAACCATCTCCATTCCCTTTTCCAAGTTACCCGTATTAAACATAATCATCACAGTTAAATAGTAGTTCATGGCAATCTGATCACGTACCTGCGTTTTTTCGAAGTGTTGCGTAGATTTATTGAAATTGTCCAGTGCTTCAATATATTCACCCAAGTAGTAATAATAAAATCCCTTGTTGTGATATAGGTTGCCAAGCCTTATTTCATCCTCAACTCCTTCAAGTAATTCCTGTTGCTGGTCGATATAACTTTTGCATAAAACCTGGTCATATGGGGCGGTGAGCCTGGCAAGCTGATACAAAACATCCGCTTTTTCCATTGCTGTTGAATGTTCAAGCAAAGCATTCAGCGAATCTAGCTGCACCTGGTAATCGGTCGCCCTGACCGAAATAACGGATGCAATCAATAGGCAGCTTAATAAGAAGTATCGTTTCATCGAATGAATGGTATGACAATAAATTTACGATTTTTTATTAAAGCTTAATCAGTTTCTTCGCAAAAACCTTATCCCCATAGCTGCAACGAAGCATATATA
>DGOT01000093.1:0-2034 GCA_002389465.1 Bacteroidales bacterium UBA4459
GTCATACTATGAGCCCTGGGGTTACACACCGCTGGAGAGTGTGGCCTTCAAAGTACCTACACTCACTACCGATAAAGCTGGTTTTGGCGACTGGATAAGCCATAATTTCAAGCTAAAAACGCCCTCAGTTGCTGTCATCCAGCGAGATGAATCGGATGATGAATCTGCTGTTTCCCAAATCAGGGATTTCATTCACGGTTTTATCGTCTCCAAAGATCAGGACGCTACCAGAAAAGAAGCAGCGGAGGTGGTTCATAAAGCACTTTGGAAGTCATTCATCAATCATTACTACGAAAGCTGGGAACTGGCATTTCAAAATTCTTCCTCAAGGAAAACTATCCTTCCCAAAACTGAAAAAACGGAAACTACGGTTGTAGAAGCCCACATTCAGCCTGATCGTCCCGAATGGAAAAAGATCATTGTCGAATCGCCGTTAACCACCAGTAACCATCCGTTGAAAGAAATTGCCTTTAACCTGTGGTGGTCATGGAACACTGAAGCCATCGAACTGTTTGAAAGCATAAACCCGCAAAGATGGCGTGAGATGGAATACAACCCTGTCAGGCTGCTTGAATCGCTGTCGTTGGACGAAATTGACAAGATTTTAAGCAACAAAGAATTCAATGCACGGGTAGATGCTGTTTATTCAAAGTTCAATAAATATATAAAGGAAGCTGATAAAAAACCGAAAGAGCGGGTCGCTTACTTCAGTATGGAATATGGTTTACAGGCAAGCATACAGATTTATTCGGGCGGACTGGGGATTTTAGCCGGCGATTACCTGAAACAGGCCAGCGACTCAAATAAAAATTTAATTGGTATCGGTTTGCTGTACCGGCAAGGGTACTTTAAACAATTTATCAATTACAAGGGGGAGCAAATCGCCCAATACAAACCGCAAAAATTCACCCAATTGCCGCTTGTTCCTGTCAGGGATAAGCAAGGCGAATGGGTAAAAGTAAAAATTGCCCTTCCCGGCAGGCCGGTAACTGCCAAAGCCTGGAAAATTAATGTAGGCCGCATACCTCTTTACCTTCTGGATACCGACATTACCGAAAACAGTCAGGAGGACCGTGCTATCACCTATCAACTGTACGGAGGCGATAACGAGCACCGGCTGAAACAGGAAATGATCCTCGGCCTCGGAGGCGTTCGGCTGGTCAACGCATTGGATATATGCCCTGATATTTTCCACCTGAACGAAGGGCACTCAGCATTCAGCAGTATGGAACGTCTAAAACTCCTCATGGACAACGAAGGCCTGAATTTCGAAACGGCTTCCGAAGTGATCAAAGCGTCCACCTTATTTACAACACACACGCCTGTTCCGGCCGGACATGACGCTTTTGAAGAACACCTTATGAGAGCCTATATGCCTCATTTTAGCGAGCATTTTAAAATCAGTTGGGAAGAATTTATGGGACTGGGCAGGTTCAATCCGGGCAATCAAAACGAAAAATTCTCGATGAGTGTGCTGGCACTGAAACTGGCACAGGAAGTAAACGGTGTCAGTAAGATCCACGGAAAAGTTTCGCGCGATATGTTTCAGCCCCTGTTCCCAGGATACTACAGTGACGAACTTCACATCGGCTATGTGACCAACGGAGTGCATTACTTCACCTGGACCGATAAAACATGGCAGGAACTGTACAGAAAAACCTTTGGCGAAAATTTTAGCAACTATCAGCCGGACACGTCATACTGGGAAAAGATTTACGAGCTTGCAGATGATGTAGTTTGGAAAAACCGTCTGGCGCTGAAAACAAAACTGATCAAAGAAATTAAAAGAAAGCAGAACAATGACCTCAAACTGCGTCATGAGAACCCGAAGGTGATGCTGAAATCTTTAGCCACGCTGAACGAGAATACGCTGATCATCGGTTTTGCGCGACGTTTTGCCACCTACAAACGGGCGCATTTGCTATTCACCAACATGGAACGGCTTTCGGCTATCGTTAACAACAAAGAGCGGCCGGTTATTTTCCTCTTCTCTGGTAAAGCACACCCCAGCGACAAAGCAGGCCAGGATCTGAT
>DGOT01000093.1:2161-2892 GCA_002389465.1 Bacteroidales bacterium UBA4459
TGGCTGAACACCCCTACCCGTCCGCTGGAGGCTTCGGGGACAAGCGGAGAAAAAGCCGTAATGAATGGCGTAGTGAATTTCAGCGTGCTGGACGGATGGTGGGCCGAGGGATACCTCCCCGAAGCCGGATGGGCCATTGAAGAACAGCGATCGTTTGCCGACCAGCAATTCCAGGATGAACTGGATGCCGAGATCATCTATAACATTTTAGAGCAGGAGATAGTGCCCGTTTACTATAAACGCAACAAAAACGGAACACCCGTTGGCTGGGTGAAATATATAAAAAACACCATTGCTAAAGTGGCGCCTCATTTTACCATGCAACGGATGTTGGAAGATTACTATACCCGTTTTTACGAGAACCTGTTCGAAAGCAGTATGAAAATAAAAAGTAACGAATACGATACAGCCCGCAACCTGGTACACTGGAAAACCAAAATAAAAGAAGCATGGGATCATATCACCGTGGATTCGTTGAAGATACCCGATGTGAACAAAGGCTTTATCAAGTTTGGTGAGCATTTTGTTGCCGAGATTGTTTTAAGCCTTCCCGGACTTAACAAAGAAGACATTGGTGTTGAAATACTTCTGGGCAACAAAACCAACGGCGATGTGAAGAAGATTGATTTTTCCATGGAACTGGAACAGGTGGAATTCAAAAACGAAAAAGCGAAATTTACATGTAGTTTCCCGTTGAAGAACGCCGGAGTCTATGATTATTCGTTCCGGAT
>DGOT01000057.1:0-12485 GCA_002389465.1 Bacteroidales bacterium UBA4459
GTTAGGGGTTCGAATCCCTTCGGGATCACAGCAATCAGCCACATTTTAAAAAACCACCCGAAATCAGGGTGGTTTTTCATTTAGATGCGGGTTAATTTAATATGCTAAGAAAACTACTCCTTCTATTTTTTTTCTTTCTTCGGCACCAGGTTTTCAACCGTAAAGACACTGTCAGGAATTCCCTGGTCGAATTTAACGTTGGTTAGCAATATTTTAGTCATGTGTTGCTTGCTCAGGTCGGCCATTACCACCTGTTTGGCATTCCAGTACTTCCCTATTTTCTCATATACATAAGTGGCCTCTTTAAACTTTCGGTTACCCCTATCGTAATATTCCATTTTGATGGGATAATAATTCTTATTATTAAGGGTAACAACCACTTTCGAATATTTGGATTTATCTGATTTCGGTGTCAGTTCCAACAAATAGGCTTCAGTATTTGCTTCCAGAAGCTTTGGGGTATAACGTTCAGCATAGGGTGTGGTGGCCATGTCTTCGTAAGAAAAGTCAGTACCTGTAAAAGCCTGGCTCTTGGCAAGCAATGAAATCTTTTTAGGTTTACCAAATGCCGGCATATACAACCACATCACACCATCTGGCAACGATAATGTGGCAATACCTGCTTGCGATTCCGGCTGTGTATATCTGTATAAACTTTTATTCGTTTTCTGTTTAAAAATAGCCTCTCTCTCCTTCTCTTTTCCTTGCCGGTTAGTAAGAATTATTTGCACCGTCCCCTGCTTATCTTTTGGAGAGTACATTACCTCATCCATCTTACTGAGTAAGGTTTGCGCATCCTGCGCGTAAGTACCCGTTCCGCATATTACAAAAAACAGAACACTCAAAAATAATATGGTAAATTGTTTCATTTCAGACTTAAGTTTCTTGTCAGGCTTATGAAAGCCTTTTTCTGTGAACTAAAATTAAAATTACAGGTAATAATGTAAGAGCCGCCAGGCCCGACCCAACCATACTTAGTGCCATTAGTATGCCAAAATATTGCAAAGGCACCATTTCAGAAAAAATAAGCACTAAAAATCCTGCCGAGACCGATACAACATTAATAAAAATGGACTTTCCACTAATCGTTATCGTATCGTCAAGTGCATCATGCAGGGATTTGCCATTCCGGTATGAATAGTTAAATTGCGAAATTACATGGATAGAATAATCAATGCCAATCCCCAGGGCAATACTGGCTACCAATACAGTTACTATATTCAAAGGGATTCCTGTTAAACCCATTACGCCAAACAATACCACAATGGCTGCAATTATAGGTGCTGTTGCGTAAACACCCGTAGGAATAGACCTAAGTATAGCGCCTACGACAAAAATCATGGCGAGTATGGCTATCAACAGACTCCTGATCTGGCTCTGTATAAGGCTTTTGTCCATCTTCATTTCAATGAAAGGCATTCCTGTGTATGTTATATTATAATCTCCATTTGAGTTTTTTTCGATGAATTGCTTCATCTCTTTGACAAATTCCTTTTTCTCAGAAAGATCGGAAGATGCAAACTTAGTAATGATCAGCCCTTCTTCCAGGTCATCACTAACCATTTGTTTCAGGGCGGGATTCCCGTCCAGTAAAAACCACATCTGCTCAATTTTATCCCTGTCATCCGGAATTTTCCTCCCCTCCCCTAAGGCATCACTCATTTCCACAATCAAATCGGCAATAGATTGGGTAGTGAAAATGTGCGGGTTTTCTTTCAGCATTTTTTCCGTTCCCAGCATGGCATTCAGCACTTCCGGACTCTGCAAGTCCCCTTTAAAGGAAACAAAGATTGGTTTTGACCCGCCAAACTTTTGCATCATAATCTCTTCGGCCTGCCAGGCAGGATTACTGCGTTTAAAATACTCCTTTACATCAACGCTTCTTTGAATCAGTAGAATAGAAGCGGCACTGACAACAAGTAGCACTCCCCATGTAATCAATGTATACTTAGGATGTTTGAAAAGCAGATTTTTTAATGGAATGAGTAGGTATTTTGGAAGCAACGAATCACGTCCTTCCGATCTATTTTCTCTAACCTTTCTTCCTTTAAAAGAGAAAGTGTCAATTACAGCAGGGACGAAAAACAAAGCCATAAAAGCCGAAAAGAATGTTCCGGCAGCAGTAAAAATACCAAAATCCCTGATCATTGTCAGATAGGCACCGAACACAAAAGAAATAAATCCTATGATGGTTGTTACTGCCGCAAGTGTCACCGGAACAAAGATATATGTCAGAGCAGTAATAATAGCTCTTCGCGAATCAGTTTCCTTAACCTGGTTTATTTTATTGATCACGTGGATGGAATACGCACTTCCGACTGCCAACAGAAGGATGGGTATATTGTTTGTCACCATTGACATTGCATAACCTGTAAGCGCCATAATTCCCAACGTCCAGATAATGGCAACCGCAGCTGAAAGCAGGGGCAACAACACTCCCCTTAAGCTCCTGAAACTGAAAAACAAAACTATAGCTATTACTAAAAATGCCAGAGGTAATAATTTGATCAGGTCACTGGCAATCAGCTCCGAAATAGCCGTCACCATCATCGGCATGCCGGCATAATACAACTTCTCTTTTAAGTGTAACGATTCCGCTTTATCAATCAGCAAGCGTCCAGCCTCTTGAATATCCGCATCATTTGTCAGTGTAACAAGGATCAGGGTTGCCGTGCCATCTTCCGACACAATTACCCCGTTGAACATATCTTTAGACATAACCCGCTCTTCCAGTTGTGTCAACTGATCGTTCGAGTAAGGTAATTGGTAAACATCAACAAGAGAACCCACCTCAAAACCAAATTCATCGTTTTTAATATCAATAATGTTCGTAATACTTGTTACGGAAGCTATGCCGTCGAGCAATGAAAGTGTATCGGTAAGTTTCTGAACATCCAGCAGGACTTCATTATCATAAATATTCTCTGCTTCAAGGATGATCATCCCGATTTTGTTACCGCCAAAATCTTCACCAATCTTCTTAAACAGGGCAACATCCTGATCATCGTCAGGAAGTGCACTCACAACATCGGAATTTATTTCGATAGATTTGATCTGATACGCTAGAAAAACGGTAATGAGAATTACTGTAACTGTAATGAGCCACCTGAACTTCAATATCACCTTTGCCAGTTTCTCCATTATGCGTTATTTATTGGATTATTCCCTTTTATCACAGGATCAGATTTTTGTTGCGCAAATTTAATTAAATAATAGGTTTATCATAATACTGTTTCTCATCCTTAATTAAACATAAATTGTTCATAAAATAAATAATCTCCGTCCTCATTCCTCATGTGTGTAATAAGTCACTTTTTTTTCTATCTTTTCCAATCAGACAGCACTAAAAAAAAGGGTCAGGATTTTTCAATCTGACCCTCTAACAACAGAGCAAGCGTTAGGGTATGTTCAATACCTTCTCGCCTTTTTGAAACAGTGGTAATAGGTAGGAATAATCCTGTTGTCAATGCTTTATACTCAATTATTCGAATTTGGTTTCCATTTTATAAAAAATTCATCGAACACATACGTAACTTTTTCTGTTAAGTTGCTTTTTCAGGCATACTAAATTACTGACTTTTTACACATCTCAAATTTCTATTGAGATTTCGGATTAAAACTTATGCTGTCGATTAAGAAAATTTGCTGGTCGTTGAGCACTCAGGCAGGTCTAAAATTTAAAGACGCGTAAGTACCTTTTTGGTTCTTACGCGTCTCCGCTTGCTTGTTGTTCTCGTCAAAACATTGACGGATCACTAATTGTTTCCTCTGACCTGTTTTTGTTTGTTTTTCACTTATTAGTACCCTAAAAAACAGAAATCATACCCCCTGTCTGAAAAAAAAATTAAATATTTTTACTCTTCTCTTGTAAATACCTGATACTCACATCTATAAAAGTTACATTTATTTTGATAAAATTTATTTTTTTACACAAATCACTTCACTCTTTACCAGAAACAACTCACTTAATCAAACCTGAGAGCCTTTGAAGGTTGTATTCGAGCGATATAATAAGACGGGATGATCAGCATGAGGAAACAAATGAAAAACGTACCTGCATTTAAAGCAAGCACATAATAAGGAGTTAACTCAACAGGGACATAATTAACATAATAATTTTCAGGATTAAGCTTAATTAACTGAAACTTATCCTGAAAATAATAAAACAATAATCCGAGGACATTACCCCAGACCATACCCCTTATAATTATATATGAGGCTTTGTATAGGAATATCTTCCGGACGGATCTATTTCGCATTCCCAAAGCTTTTAACACACCTACCATATTGGTTCGCTCAATAATGATGATCAACAAAGTAGATATCATGGTAATTCCTGCTACAAGAATAAGCAATGTCAGGATGACGATCACATTCATGTCCAGCAGATCAAGCCAGTTAAATATCTGAGGATACTTGTCCTTAACCGTTGAGACTGTAAGATTATAGGGTATCTGTTTATAAATTGACCGGGCTACCTGATCCACATTTTTAAAATTATTGATTATTAATTCCACTTTCCCCACCTGGCTTTCCGTCCAGTTATTTAATTTCTGAACCTGTTTGATATCACCAATCAGATAGGCATCATCAAATTCTTCTATACTCGTACTGTAAATGCCTGAAATAACAAACTTTCTTCCCCTGGCATTTTTATCATCTTCTGCAATAAACCACACACGTATAGGGTCGCCGGTTTTAAGCTGCATTTTTTGTGCTAACAAAGAAGAAATAGCCACTTCATTAGTTATACTTTTATCCGAAATCCGGGGCAAATAACCCTCTACCATACATCCATGTAAAAAGGTTGTGTCGTAATTTGTGCCCACACCTTTCAGTAAAACTCCCTGTATCTGGTCTTCCGTTTTTAATACCCCAGCTTTATGGGCTGTAAATTGCACATGTCTGACATCCTTCCTTTTACCCATACGAACAATGAATTCATCATTCTTTTGTAAAGGTTTTTCGATGATTGATTCGTTGTTGGAGAACCCTTCGATTTGCATATGAGCTGCAAAACCAATAATTTTATTGCTGATTGAACTCTTGAAACCAATAACGATGGCTACAGAAATGATCATCAGAGCCAGGCCGAAGGCAATGCTTATATACGATATTCTAATGACAGGCCGTGAAAATTCATCGGATGCTTTTGAAGATATTTTATGCGCTATGAAATATTCCAGGTTCAATTTTTGTTCTTTTGTACAAAATTAGCAATTCAAAAAACAGCATGAGCGTGAACAGAACTATTTTATTCACAACAATCTTTTTATTCATTTTACAGGCCTGCGCCCAAAAAGAAGCACCACAACTGGCTGAATACAGTGAAATTATAGCCGGCGATCAAAGACTAAATGAATATCTTCCACTTATCAATGATAAAAAAGTAGGTATAGTTGCTAACCAGTCATCTGTTATCGGGAACACACATATAGTTGACACTCTTTTACATAGCAATGTTCATATAGTAAAGATATTCAGCCCTGAACACAGCTTCAGAGGAAACCAAGATGCAGGAACTTTAATTGGAGGAAGCACAGATTCGGTAACAGGTATTCGGATTATCTCGCTTTATGGTAAACATAAAAAACCAAACCAGGAAGATCTGGAAGGGACTGATGTCGTGCTGTTTGACCTTCAGGATGCAGGTGTCAGATTTTACACTTATGTTTCAACACTTACGTATGTGATGGAAGCTTGTGCAGAACACGGCATCCCGGTGATTGTACTCGACAGGCCAAACCCAAATAGTTTTTATGTAGACGGCCCCCTGCTGGAAGAAGAATTTAGCTCTTTTGTCGGGATGCATAAAGTCCCCATAGTTTATGGAATGACGATTGGTGAATATGCACTGATGGTCAACGGAGAAGGATGGTTGCGTACTAAGCAGGAATGTAAACTTACGGTAATTAAAATGCGCAACTACAACCGGAACATGATTGTGAAGTTGCCGGTAAAACCGTCCCCTAACCTTCCCGACTGGCAAGCTGTTTATTTATATCCATCGCTCTGCCTGTTCGAAGGCACTGTTATGAGTGTTGGCAGAGGAACCGATTTACCTTTTCAGATTTACGGACACCCTGACTTTACTGCCGGAAACTTTGCATTTACGCCCAAACCCTTGCCGGGTGCTACAAACTCCAAATACGAAGGAGTCACATGTTACGGCCAAAACCTCATAACATACGCCGATAACTTTGCAGGTAACCCTCCCCTACTCAATCTAACATGGCTCATAGAATCTTACAAATCGCTTAGCCCGAACCATGAATTCTTCACTACTTACTTTGACAAATTAGCGGGTACCGATAAGCTTAGAAAACAAATCATAAATGGATTGACAGAAGAAGATATCAGAAAATCATGGGAAAGCGGGCTAAAAACATTTGAAAACATAAGGCAAAAGTATCTTATTTATGAATGATTCCGATGATAAGGAATTCGTTTCAAAATGGTGCGATGTTGACAACGGAGGAACTATGTAGTATCTTTAAGACGTCAATATGTCAAAATGGACAAAAAAAAGACACTTCTCATAACGGATGATCCCGACCTGCTATTTGCTTATGAGACTATGCTGTCGTGCAGAGGCTATGCTGTATCAACTGCACAAAGTGCTTCGGAAATTGAAAAACAACTTAAGCTATCATCATACAAGATTGCTGTAATTGATATCACCACAGAAAACGCATACAGTTGGCATGAAGCTACAGATAGCATTAAAAGGGTAAAACCTGAAATTCCGGTTATATCCCTAACCCTTGTTGACAACATATCGGCTGACATTTCCGAAGACAACCAAAACTAGGCTGACCTTTTTCTTGAGAAGCCGGTAAACGTTGAAGAATTAACAGAAGCTATCGATAACTTACTCTTAAAAGAAGTAGAATGAAGATCATTACACGCGACCAACGGCTTGTACAACGCGCTTACTGGATGGTGAGTCATCGCTGGCTGGCTATTTTTACGCTGGCTGCATTTACCTGGCTTGGAAAAAACATATTTGATGTCGACATGCGTGAAAACATACTGTATCTGCTTGCTATTTCCTTAATCATTGTTAATTTATTGTCGCTTTGGTTACTCGAAATTGTCACAAACAAAAAGGATATCGATCAGGGAGGCGATTTACTAACACGCGAGATCCATCATATCCTTATGTGGTTCTTTATCCTTTTTGCCATGGTTCATATTTATCTCGTCTTCTACCACGATTACATAGAAAGAAACGGGGTAACTTCCTCCATGATTGGCGGATGGAAATTCCAGGAAGAAGGAAAAGAAGAACGTGAGATGGAATTGGACAAATAAAAGTAACTTATTTACCATCTAAAAAGCCCGGTTACATAACCGGGCTTTTTTGCTGAAGAGCCCCTTCGTTAATACAGTGGAATCTTCCTTAATACTGTTTAAGATAATTGCTTTTCAAGATCTTTAATGATCTTCTGATTAACTTTTCTGGGATTCTGTGACTTAAAGGCTTTCAATTCATTTAATGCTACTTTACCATACTCAATCAATCCTGATGGATTTTTATCGTGGTCATAGCTTCCTATGCAGTATTCAAGTTTTGATTGAATATCTGTATAAGCATCTCTATTTAATCTGGCAAACGCCTGGGCTGCAGCTTCACATGCATTTCTTATTTTTTCTGTGTTCATCATACTAATGTTTTTTGGTTAAAATGAACTGCAAAAATAGAAAAGTACTATTGCCCCAGCCTGCGGAAAAGTTAAATAAAAGTTAAACATTACCCTATACTTACCCGCAATACACGAAGACTGCTGAACTACCTATCGGAAACGATTGCAAAAAAATTATATACTTTTGATGCCTGAGCACTTAAGCTAATAGAATGGCCAATCTAATTAATCTCAGATAAATGAGCAATAAATCAGGATTCTTTTCCAATGTCAAAGGAGATCTCTTTGGCGGCATAACTGCAGGGGTCGTTGCGTTGCCCCTGGCGCTGGCTTTTGGTGAACAAACGGAACTGGGAGCTGTAGCCGGTCTTTACGGAGCAATAGCTCTTGGCGTAGTAGCTGCACTACTGGGTGGCACTAAAACCCAAATCAGTGGCCCGACAGCCCCCATGACCGTTGTTGCTGCAGTCATGATTATGGAAGCCATTCAGGAAGCAGGTAGTCTGGAGACTGCGATGCCCTTTATTGTTGCCACCTTTATTCTCACGGGTATAATACAAGTAATATTGGGGTTGTTAAAACTGGGAAAGTACATTAAATATATACCATACCCGGTAGTATCTGGTTTTATGAGCGGAATCGGCGTGATCATTGTGATTACACAAATATTTCCATTTATCGGTGTAGAGAGTCCCTCAGGTGGTGCTTTTGGTACGTTAAGCAACATACATAGGATACCGGAGCTGATTAATTTCTATTCTGTAGCTACTGCTCTGATCACTATTGCTATTATTTATACTGTTTCTCTTGTTACAAAGAAACTTCCTGCCACACTAGTTGCACTCTTAGCTATCTCCCTTGTCGTTTATTTCTTTATACCGGATAATTTGATTTTAAAGATCAATTCGAACGGTCCTATTCCCACAGGATTACCAAATATACATTTTGATTTTTTCAAAGCCTTTGCCAGTTGGAGCGTGTTTCTCCGAATATTCGAATATGCCTTCACACTGGCCGCATTGGGTGCTATCGACTCCTTGCTAACATCGGTTGTTGCGGATAATATTACAAAAACAAAACACAACAGCAACCGCGAATTAATTGGGCAGGGCATGGGGAATCTATGTGCAGGTATTATTGGCGGGTTACCAGGAGCCGGAGCTACTATGCGAACAGTCATCAACATCAATTCGGGAGGAAAAACCCGTTTCTCAGGCGTTATCGCAGGGCTATTACTGGCCGGTATTTTGCTGGGACTAGGGCAACTTGTCGGGCATATACCCAATGCCGTCCTGGCCGGAATACTTGTAACTGTAGGTATTGGCATTATTGATTACAAAGGGATGAAACACCTGAAGTCCATCCCACTATCCGATGCTGTCATCATGTTTATTGTGTTGGGGTTAACTGTGTTTGTTGACCTGTTAGTGGCCGTTTCTGTAGGCATGGTACTTGCCGTGTTCGTATTTATGAAAAAAACAGCCGATATTGTCGAAGGCAGCAGTAGAATGCAATCGCTGAAAGATTTTCGCGATGAAGAAGTATGGGAAGATGAAAAAGGCCTTGTAAAACACCTCGGCAACAAAGTTTATATCAAGCATATTGAAGGACCATTATTTTTTGGGATGGTCTCGGGATTCCGTAATATGATTAAAACCGGCCCTTCTTCCATTAAAACGGTAATCATTAGAATGGACAAGGTGCCTTATGTGGATCAAAGCGGGTTATATGCATTGGAAGACGCCGTACTTGAACTAAGGCAAAAAAATATCAAAGTTCTTTTATGGGGAGTCCGGAAGCAGCCCAAGGCCATGTTTGAAAAGATCGATATCATTCCTGACCTCATAAGCTATAACGAGTGTTTTCATGTAGCTAGCCAGATTGAATCATATCTGGAAAAAGAGCTAGCCTAATCAGAATTAATTATGAATATACACGGAACCATTAAAACCGCCGACACCCTGAGTATCATCACTCCTGAGATGGCACTCGAATTGTTAAAAGAGGGAAATAAAAGATTTGTTACGCAGCAAATGATAAAACGGGATCACAAGGAACATGTCCGTAATACTATTGACGGACAACACCCTTTTGCTGTAATCTTAAGTTGTATTGATTCGCGTGTAGTACCCGAATTTATTTTTGACCAGGGAATCGGTGACCTGTTCATTACACGCATTGCCGGCAATATTATTAACCGGAACATTTTAGGAAGTATGGAATATGCCTGTGCAGTAACCGGTTCTAAACTAGTCGTTGTTTTAGGACACACCTCCTGCGGGGCGGTAAAAGGTGCAATTGACAATGTTCAATTTGGGAACCTGACGGGCGCACTGAGGCCAATTAGAAAGGCAATTAAGGAGGTAAGTGTCAGCCAGTTTAAGATGCGCACTTCGAAGAACACTGCTTTTGTTAACGCAGTAGCTACTGTCAATGTGGAATTGGCTATCAATGATATTAAACGTCAAAGTCCGGTTCTTTCAAAAATGTATGAAAAAGAAAAAATCGATATTGTTGGCGCCATGTACAACCACACAACAGGAGTAGTTGAATTCTCCAGCCAATAACTTTCATGTAGAATGCTTACGGCCTTATGGAAGGCACATTCCATATAAGATAACACAGGAGTGCTCCTTCTAAAATAATGACAAATACAGTGAAAACAACAACTCCCCTTCGGGGATGATAATATTTTCGCAGCAGGAAGGCACCCAGAGGTATGGACAGCAATACAGGTGTAGTTAAAATAATCGCCCACATACCAACTTGTCTCATGCGGATCAGCATACGGTTCCGTCGCGTAAACTTTTTAGCTTGCTTTTTCTTCAAAGTTCTGCGCTCTTTCCTGAAACGATACTTATGCAACCACGATTCAGGAATAATCCTGCGCGCAGTTGGTTTCACATACTTTGCCGAAATGACGATAAAATGACTGATATAATAAAAAAATATAAAGCCGGAAGCCCCACCCGTAACCATTGCTGTCATTGATTCCCAAAAACCAAGACCTGAAAAGAAAGCAAATAGCGGCGCATAAAAATACTTTACCGTTGCCATTATGAATACAGACAATATTTTTAGAAACTCGGGCATAATCTGTGATAAAGAAACAAATGTACATGAATTTTTACTCTGCCATGAGGGAATTATCAGATACATATGCCTCCGGTGGCAGCGAAAATTATATCTTTGAATGTTAGCTTACGCAAATTTGAAGTCGGGAACAGAAAAATAAGAAACGATAAAAGGCCATGCCTTTCAATAAAACTTTAATACTCGGACTTGGAAACTTCCTGTTGCAGGATGAAGGAGTTGGTGTACATGCTCTTAAAGAGATGGGGAAATTGCAGTGGCCGGATCATGTCGATCTTTTAGATGGCGGCACAGGAGGCTTCGTATTGCTTTCTTTGTTCCAGGAGTACAGCACGATTATTATTATAGACGCTGCCATAAGTAATGAGTTGCCAGGGACTGTTCATGTGATCAAACCTAAGTTCGCTAAAGACTTTCCTAAATCATTAAGCACACACGAATTAGGCTTAAAGGACTTGATCGAAACAGCTATCCTCCTCAACAAAATGCCTGAAATCCACCTGGTCACCTGTACGATACATCCCCAACAGAAAATGAACATTCAACTATCTCGTGAAATTGAGTATAAGATACCGGAGATCATCCGGAAGGTTGAGCAAATCATCAGATAAATAAAGATCATCTGGAGGATCAACAGGAGAAAGAAGGGATTATTCGTCTACGTCAACAACAATTGACTTGATCTTCAATTCTTTTCCCGACAATAATTCATGGAATAAACTGGTACATTTCGGGCAGGGATCGAATACCTGATCAATATCAAACACATGGCCACATTCATTGCATTTCGCCTTTGCCTGGATTTTATTGATTGTCAGCTTTGCTTTTTCAAGCATCGTCTGTTTCACAGCCATTTCCAAGGCTGTATCCAAAGCGTAAAATTCAATTCCCGACATTGTTCCGACATCCAGAATAAGTTCCTTCACAGCCACAGCATGTGCCTTTCTAGCTTCATCTTCGGCGATTTCAACTATACTTACAGCTATGGAAAATTCGTGCATTATTCAATTAATTTACAAGAATAAAGGGCAAGGAAGCAACTCTGCTTACCTACTTCCTTCCCGGATAAACCTTCAAGGCCTCCTCAAGCACTTTTATCGAAGCATTCAGGTCGCCAACCTTGAGCACGTAACTTATCCGTACTTCATCTTTACCTTTCCCGGGTGTAGAATAGAAACCTGAGGCCGGAGCAAACATAACCGTTTGTCCTTCATAATTAAAATCCTCAAGAAGCCACTGGCAGAATATGTCGGAATCATCAATTGGCAAGCGGGCAACAACATAAAAAGCGCCTTCAGGCCTGGGACAATAAGCTCCTTCGATATTATTGATTCCTTTAACAACAGCATTTCGGCGGGCAAGATATTCTTTTACCACTTCTGCAAAATAAGAAGCAGGTGTGTCTACAGCAGCTTCGGCCAGTACTTGTCCGAAAGTTGGCGGACTTAAACGCGCCTGGGCAAATTTCATAGCGGTAGCCATCAGCTCTTTATTTTTTGATGCCATCCATCCGAGACGGGCACCACAAGCGCTGTATCTTTTTGACACAGAATCAATCAGGATCACATTCTCTTCGATACCATCCAGGTACATGGCCGAATAATGAGTCTTTCCATCATATGTAAATTCACGGTACACCTCATCAGCAATTAAAAACAGGTTGTATTTCTTAACTATATCCCTGAGGGTCTCCATTTCTTCCCTGGAATATAAATATCCGGTGGGATTGTTTGGATTGCAAACAAG
>DGOT01000057.1:12504-13060 GCA_002389465.1 Bacteroidales bacterium UBA4459
GCAAAACCCGATTCAATAGATGAGATAATCGGTTTAATATTAATACCGGCATTAGTTGCGAAACCATTGTAGTTAGCATAAAAAGGTTCTGGAATGATCACCTCATCCTCAGGGTCCATGATCGACTGAAATGCAAACAATAAAGCTTCGGAAGCACCGGCCGCAACAATGATCTCCTCGGCTGTTAGATTAATATTCACTGTTTTATAGTACGCAACTAATTTCTGGCGCAAAGAAATGACACCAGCAGAATGACTATAAGCAATCACTTTATCCTGAAAATTATGGACAGCATTTAAAGCAACTTCCGGGGTTTCAATATCTGGTTGGCCGATATTCAGCGGGTATATTTTTAGTCCTCTTGCTCTGGCCGCTTCGGCATAAGGAACTAACTTACGAATAGGCGACTCAGGCATCATGCGCCCTTTTTGTGATATAGCTGGCATAACTTGATATTTTTAAATGACTAAAATAAAAAATGGTTAACCGCGATCAACTATTTTCACGATTAACCATTTTCATATGTTAACTCATGTTATTTATTGACGGGGGCTGT
>DGOT01000057.1:13189-15139 GCA_002389465.1 Bacteroidales bacterium UBA4459
GGAAGAATTGGCTCTTTAGGCCACGAAGGAATAGTACATCCACAAGAAGAACGCGGTTTGGAAAGGATCAACGGTTCGTTGCCGGTGTTTGTAAATACAAAATCAAATGAACCATCAGAATTCAATTCAATATCACCGTATTCGTGCAATGTCGTTTCAAACGAAATTTTCGGACCGTTTTCGGACTTCATTTCTTTTTTAACTTCATTTGCATTACTCACCTCTGACTTTTTTTCCTGTGCAACAGCAATCATGATTGCAAAAACAAAAGTTGCTAATAAAACTATCTTTTTCATTTTTTGTAATTTTTTTAGAATGGCACAAAATTAATAATTATTCAACCCGATGATAAAAAATCACCGGAATTTCATTATGCGTCACACATTGCACAAACTATACCAAAAGTATCCGGAATATAACAAGCTTCCATTTAGAAAATACCGAATACACCGTCTGGTGTAATTCCCAGATAGCGGTACCATGTTTCTCCCATCAGAATATTTGTGAACCAACCGATAACCAGCATCGTAAAACCATATTTAAAGGTGTCTGTCATGCTGTACTGATCTGTCTCATACAGCAGTGCCGCTGGCTTGCTGTTGAAAGGTAACATATATACATGCTCTATAAGAAAAGCCACCGGCAACGCCAGACTGATCACATCAAAACCAAAACGGTTGGCAACTCCGATAGCAATTGGCACAAAGATCATCGTGCGCATAGTTTTTGACTGGAAGAACAAAGCGCTGAAAGCCATCGAGAAAGTAAGGGCTAAGTAAAGTACCCAAAAAGGGGTACTGGCGCCAAACCCTAATCCGTCAAATATGGCATTCACAGAAATAGCGGGGAGATCAGTTGCTTTAAAACCAGCTCCAAGCGTATAGGCACCGGCCGAGAACAGCATCAGATGCCACGGGATGTCGACATCATTCCATTTCAGAATACCGATGCGCGGCAGCAGGGCGATCACAGCTCCTAAAAAAGCAATGGCGGTAGGGCTGATCCCATGATATTTATCCGTTGACCACAAAGCCAGGATCGTGAGAAAAAGAACCGCTGATTTTATCTCCTGGAAGTTCATTTTCCCTAATTTATTCAATTCTTCCCGCAACCTTTCCATACCTCCGGGTATTTGCGGCAATCGTTCCTCTTTCTTCAAGGGGAAAAATATTCTTGTAGCTACAAAATAGCCAACGACCATCAGCAGAATGGCTACCATAAAATTACCTTTCATCCAGTCGGTGAAGAAAATATCCACACCGGTTGCTCCTGTGATCAGGGCGGCAGCCAGCAGGTTTGCGCCCGAGCCGGTAAGAAAGCCACTGGCTCCTATGTTGATATAGAACAAATTCTGAAGTACAATGTTCCTTCCGAAATTGTTTTTTTTATCTCCTCCCCTGGCACCGTATATGGCAGCAATAACCATAAAAATCGGAAGCAAGATGGCAGCTTTTGCGGTTGTTGCCGAAATAAAAGCCGACAGCACCACATTAATCACCAGGAAGCTTAGGAAAATAGAAGATGAACGTTTTCCGAAATGAACAATAAACCAAAGAGCAAAACGCTTCGCCAGGCCGGTTTTCACCAGCATACTGGCCAGCACAAACGACATAATATTCAGCCACATTACTTTATGCCCCAATTGTGCGTAAGCATCTTTTTCAGGCAGAACACCCGACAGAACAAGACTGATAATGATGATGAGAGAGGTAAGGTAGTTAGGAATAGCTTCGGTTATCCACAGCACGATGCCTACTACAAAAATACCCAGCATGGCTATGTTGATCCGCGAAAACTCAACGTCGCCAATTCTATCGTAAATAGCCCTGGCATGTTCGCTAAGAGATTCGGCATCTATGTCCAGCAAGTAGCCCGGTTTAAAAATAAAATAGATGAGTATAAAACTGATAATTGCCAGCGGACCTCCGATAGCAGCCAAAAATGATTCAA
>DGOT01000230.1:0-4759 GCA_002389465.1 Bacteroidales bacterium UBA4459
AACTTATCTTATCAATCATGCGCAAAATCAATCTCCTAATTTTAACAACATTCATTTTTTTGATTTCCTGTGGAGGTCACATTTCCGAAAACAATTCAGCGATGATGCCGGACAAAATGACCGTGGCCGAATACTTTGACCAGACCGGACGCGATGACATACTCACCGGTGGGGTAAAAATGATCCCCATCCGGACGGAAAGCGGAACGTTTAATGTATGGACAAAAAGGACGGGCAATAACCCGAAAATAAAGGTGCTGATCCTACATGGTGGCCCGGGAGCTTCCCACCAGTACCTGGAGTGCTTTGATTCATTTTTCCCGGAAGAAGGAATCGAATATTATTATTATGATCAACTGGAATCCGGTTTCAGCGATCACCCCAACGACACCAGTTTGTGGCATGTGGAACATTTTGTTGAGGAGGTGGAGCAGGTACGTAATGTTTTAGGGCTTGATAAGGATAACTTTTATCTGTACGGGCAATCGTGGGGCGGCATACTGGCTATCGAATACGCTTTGAAATACCAGAATAATCTAAAAGCACTCATTATTTCCAACATGATGTCTTCGATCCCCGACTATAACAAGTATGCTCATGAAGTTTTGGGGCCACAACTCGACCCGGATGTATTGTCCGAAATTAAAACGCTGGAAGCGGCAGGCGACTTCAAGAATCCAAGATATATTGAGCTTATTACGGAAAATTACTACCCCGAACATGTTTTAAGAATGCCCTTGGAAAACTGGCCCGAGCCTGTTGTTCGTGACTTCAGCAGTACGAACGAAGCATTTTACGTGAGCATGCAAGGACCCAGTGAATTCGGATCTGTAGGGAATTCCCGCCTTGAAAACTGGGACAGGAAGAAAGACCTGTCAAAAATTACCGTGCCCACATTAACCATGGGAGGTACCTACGACACCATGGATCCGGAACACATGAAATGGATGGCTGCTGAAGTACAGCATGGCAGGTATGTGCATTGCCCTAACGGCAGTCATCTGTCCTTGTATGACGATCAGGAAACTTATTTTAAAGGTTTGATTCAGTTTATCCGGGATGTTAACCAGGGTGCGTTTTTTGAATAAGCTGGATTCATTTCTCGCCATTTTCGTTTCTTGGCCATATTTGATCAGGCATACCAGCCCCGATTAAAATACCAATTTAACCCAGCGAGCTTGACAGGAAATTACCTGTCTGTTTCATCTTGTAGCGCCGACTGTAATATATTGGTATACTATTCTTAAGAAAAATATACCGGATATTGCTTGACATGCATAGTATATTTTTTGTATATTTGCTGTGCATGCATAGCTTTTCAAATTTTTTACTATGAATATTGAACAAACGGTCGATTTTCATCTCAGATCAACTTTATTTGCCATGCGACGCATGTACAACCAGTTGGCGGCGCAAAACGGCATTACCCAGGGAATAGGATATGCGCTGATTAACATCGGAAAAGAAGGGATTCCGGCCACAAAGATCGCCCCCATTATGGGTATGACTTTCTCGAGCCTGAGCCGTTTGCTTAAGAACATGGAAAAGGACGGGCTGATTTACCGTGAACATGACCAGAAAGACAAACGGGTCGTGCGCATCTTTCTAACCAACAAAGGTTTTGAATTGCGGGAAAAGGTAAAAGAAGTTGTAGTAAATTTCAATAAAAACCTTCTTCAGAAGATAAATCCGGAAAACATGGAAGCTTTTATCAAAGTGAACAATGCGATCAAAGAACAGGTGAAAGAAGTCGTTGAGGAACATCAGAATAATGGAAAATAAAAAATAATTAATCATTTCTTTTTGCAAAACTATCATTATGACACGAAGAATTAAAAAAGTTGCCGTACTGGGATCCGGAGTAATGGGATCGGGCATTGCCTGTCATTTCGCCAACATCGGAGCCGAAGTACTGCTGATCGACATCGTGCCGCGCGAATTGGACGAGAAAGAGAAAGCAAAAGGCCTTACACTGGAAGACACAGAGGTAAGGAACCGAATCGTGAACAACTCGTTAAAAGCGGCGTTAAAATCCAAACCCTCCCCCATTTACAGACAAGCATTCAGTAAACGGATCACTACAGGAAATTTTGATGATGACCTGCATAAAATATCTGAATGCGACTGGGTGATCGAAGTGGTAATTGAACGGCTTGACATCAAACAATCGGTTTTTGAAAAGGTAGAGAAATACCGTAAGCCGGGAACTCTGATTACAACCAACACATCCGGAATCTCGGTGGAACAAATGATCGAAGGAAGAAGTGAAGATTTCTGCCACCATTTCTGTGGCACGCACTTTTTCAATCCGCCGAGGTACCTGCAACTGTTCGAGATCATCCCCACAAGCCAAACCGATTCGGAAGTGATCGCATTTCTTGAAGATTATGCGTCAAAATTCCTTGGAAAGACTCCCGTGCTGGCCAAAGACACGCCGGCTTTTATTGCCAACCGAATCGGAACGTTTTCCATCATGGAATTATTTAATAATGTGAACAAACTTGATCTGAACATCACAGAAATTGACAAATTAACGGGTCCGGTTATCGGAAGAGCCAAATCGGCAACATTCAGAACAGCAGATATCGTAGGACTTGACACATTAGTACATGTTGCTAACCATCTGAAAGAATCGACTGATGATGAGTCCAACGAACTGTTTGGTATTCCTGATTATTTGCAGAAGATGCTTGAAAAGGGTTGGCTGGGCTCCAAAACCAAACAGGGCTTTTATAAAAAAGATGTCAAAGACGGAAAGAAGATATTCCCGACAATCGACTTTAAAACGCTGGAATATACAGTTGACCCGAAACCCAAGTTTGCTGTTTTTGAAAAAACAAAAGCTATAGACGATGTGGCCAGCCGCATGCCCATTCTTTTTTCTGACACTACAAAAGTGGGCGAGTTTTATCGTTCGTCATTTTACAGCTTATTTCAGTTCACATCCAACCGCATTCCGGAAATCACCGAAGAGATCTACAAAGTAGATGATGCCATGAATGCCGGATTCGGATGGGAACTAGGACCTTTTCAGACATGGGATGCAGTGGGCGTGCCGGAAACGGTTAAAGCCATGGAGAAAGCGGGCAAGAAACCAGCCCAATGGGTTTACGACATGCTGGAGGCAGGCAGCACCTCTTTCTATAAAATCGAAAACGGAAAGAAATATTACTACGACCTGAAAACCAAATCGTATAAAGAAATTCCNNGGCCAGGAAGGCCGTCTCTCGCTGGAAGTTCTAAGGCCAACCAATGTGATATGGGAAAACAATGACACCACCCTGTTCGACCTTGGTGACGGCATTCTGAGTATCGAATTTCATACAAAGATGAACACTATTGGCCAGGGCGTACTTGAAGGACTTAACTATGCCATCGATCTGGCAGAAAAAGAATATAAAGGACTTATTATTTACAATGAAGGAGGTCATTTTTCGGCAGGGGCCAATGTGGGAATGATTTATATGCTGGCCATCGAACAGGAATGGGAAGAGCTGGATATGGCCGTACAATGGTTTCAGAAGACAACCATGCGTATGCGGTATTCTTCCATCCCTGTTGTTGCAGCTCCGCACGGTATGGCCCTTGGAGGAGGCTGTGAACTTTGCATGCACTCCGACAAAGTCATAGCTCATGCCGAAACTTATATGGGACTTGTTGAATTTGGCGTTGGCCTGATCCCCGGCGGCGGTGGCACCAAAGAATTTGCCCTTCGTCTGGGCGATGAATTGAAAGAAGGAGATATCCGTACCAATGCTTACCTCAACCGCTACTTAAGCATCGGGCAGGCTAAAGTATCTACTTCCGCTTACGAAGCTTTTGACCTCGGTTATTTAAGGCCGGGACAAGATGAAGTGATTATTAGCAGAGCTCATCAGTTGGCATACGCCAAAGAAACAGCACTCCATATGGCGGAAAAAGGATACACACAACCGGCCCCGCGGAATGATGTTAAAATACTGGGCAAAGAAGCACTGGGTATGGTATATGTGGGGGCCGATGGTTTTACAAAAGGCCACTATATGTCGGAACATGACAAGCTCATCGCGGAAAAACTGGGCGAGGTAATGGCAGGCGGCGAAATCTCACAGGCACTTACCGAAGTTTCCGAGCAGTATCTGCTCAACCTGGAAAGAAAGGCTTTTATGGAATTATGTTCCACACGCAAAACACTTGAACGTATCCAGAGCCTGATCACCAAAGGTAAAATACTGCGTAACTAAACTTTTTAATAACAGAAAATATAATATTATGAATGCATATATAGTAGGTGGATATCGTTCGGCCATAGGAAAAGCACCAAGGGGCGCTTTACGTTTTACACGACCCGATGATATTGCTGTTGCCGTAATCCGGCATTTGCTCAACGACTTTCCACAAATTGAAAAAAAAGAAATTGACGACGTTATTGTCGGAAATGCTTTCTCCGAAGCAGAATCCGGTATGAATATGGGGCGTTTTCTTTCATTGATGTCTATGGATGACGTAGATGTTCCGGGTTCAACCATCAACCGGTTTTGCTCTTCAGGTATCGAATCCATTGCCATTGCTTCAGCCAAAATCTCGGCAGGCATAGCCGATATTATTGTTGCCGGTGGTGCCGAAACCATGTCGATGATCAACATGGGCGGATGGCGACTTGTTCCCAATCCGGACGTAGCCAAATCCAATCCGGACTGGTACCTAAGCATGGGCCTTACTTCCGAAATGGTAGCACGCGAATACAAACTTAATCGCGAAGAACTCGACCAGTTCGCTG
>DGOT01000230.1:4789-7021 GCA_002389465.1 Bacteroidales bacterium UBA4459
ATAACTGTGAAAGAAAATTATGTTGAAGGCGGAAGAATGAAGACCCGGGAAAAGGTCTTTGAAGTTGATGAAGGGCCCCGCAGGGGAACGACCGCAGAAGGGCTTTCAAAACTCAGGCCGGCCTTTGCCCAGGACGGATTATCCACAGCCGGAAACTCCTCACAAATGTCGGATGGCGCAGCCTTTGTACTGGTAGTTTCAGAAAAAGTGTTAAAACGTTATAACCTGACACCTGTTGCCCGGCTTATTGATTACCAGGTTGCCGGTGTTGAACCTTATAAGATGGGGATCGGTCCAACCAAAGCCATTCCGAAAGTATTGAAACATGCCGGTATGAAGCTGGAAGACATGGACCTTATTGAACTAAACGAAGCTTTCGCTACCCAATCGTTGGTGGTTCTTCGCGAACTAGGGCTCAATCCGGATATCGTAAATGTCAATGGCGGCGCCATTGCGCTGGGGCACCCACTAGGAGCGACGGGAGCCAAACTGACGGTTCAAATACTCAACGAATTAAAACGCCGTAACAAAAAATACGGTATGGTCACCATGTGTATTGGCACAGGCCAGGGTGCAGCCGGAATTTACGAAATGTTATAAATAATCACTAAAAAAATACAATCATGTCAGAGAACAAATCACTTAAAGGCGGAGAATTTTTAATTCGCGAAACCAAAGCCGAAGATATTTTCATCCCGGAAGAATTCAACGAAGAGCAACGAATGATGGCTCAAACTTGCAAGGATTTTAACGACAGGCAAGTACTGCCCAATATTGACACCCTGGATACGCACGACAGGGAACTTTCCATAAAATTAATGAAAGAAGCTGGAGAACTCGGCTTATTGGGCATTTCAGTACCTGAAGAATACGGCGGATTTGGCCAAAATTTTGTCACTTCCATGCTCACAACCGAAGAAATGGGCAAAGGATATGGTTTTGCCGTTACTTTTTCGGCACATACCGGCATTGGCACGCTCCCTATTCTTTACTTCGGCACGGAAGAACAAAAGAAAAAATATCTGCCAAAACTGGCCTCAGGAGAATATATCGGATCTTATGCTCTGACTGAAGCCGGTGCAGGTTCCGACCCGAATTCGGGTACAACTAGTGCTAAATTATCAGAAGACGGTGAACAATATATCCTGAACGGAGCTAAAATATGGATCACAAATGGTGGTATTGCCGATCTGTTTATCGTTTATGCAAAAATTGACGATGACAAAAACCTCAGTGCCTTTATTGTGGAACGCGACACACCCGGTTTTACCATTGGACCCGAAGAGGAAAAAATGGGCATTAAAGCTGCTTCAACCGTTCAAATCTATTTTGACAATGCTAAAATACCGGCAGAAAATCTGTTGGGACCACGTAACGGGGGGTTCAAAATTGCCTTGTACATTCTTAATCTTGGTCGTATTAAATTGTCAGGGGCAACCACTGGTGCCGGCAAAGCTACGATCGCCCAGACGGTACAATATGCTAACGAACGAAAACAATTCGGTCAGCTAATCTCCAGTTTTGGCGCCATTAAATCTAAACTGGCTGAAATGATAATCAGGAATTTTGTCAGTGAATCGCTCACGTACAGGGCAAGTCAGAATATTGATGACGCTATTGATGCATTAATTGCAGAAGGAATGGATAAAGACAAAGCCGACATTGAAGGTATCAGGCAGTTTGCTGTAGAAGCTTCCATTGCCAAGATATTTGGTTCCGAAACTCTCGACTACGTTGTAGATGAAGGAGTACAAGTATACGGCGGCATGGGCTACTCGGCCGAAATGCCTGTAGAACGTGCCTACCGCGACTCAAGAATCAACAGAATATTCGAAGGCACCAATGAAATAAACCGCATGCTGATTGTCGGGGAATTACTTAAAAGAGGGATGAAGGGAGAACTTGATTTGATAACACCTGCCAAAGCAGTTGCCGCCGAATTGATGCAAATTCCTGAATTTGGAAGCGCAACTGTCGATTATTTCGAAGAAAAAAGAAAGATGATTGTAAACTTCAAAAAAACCATCTTAATGGTAGCCGGAGCTGCACTACAAAAATTTACAACTACTTTACAGAATGAACAGGAAATACTGATGAATCTTGCCGATATGCTCATTTATACCTATGGTGCCGAATCGACAATGCTCAGAGTGCAAAAACTAAATTCAAAATATGACGAAAATAAATTGAAAGTCTATAAAGACATCTTGGATGTATTTATGGCTGATGCTG
>DGOT01000283.1 GCA_002389465.1 Bacteroidales bacterium UBA4459
CGATTCGTAGCGCTCTTTCAGCCCCCTCAGGATGGAAATAGCCGACATCGTATCGGGCTCATTCACCTGCACGATCTGGAACCTCCGCTCAAGCGCTTTATCTTTTTCAAAATACTTCTGGTATTCTTTCAGTGTTGTGGCGCCAATCGCCCGTAACTCGCCACGGGCAAGCGCAGGTTTCAGTATATTGGCGGCATCCATAGCACCTTCCGATGCACCAGCCCCCACCAGTGTATGGATCTCATCGATAAAGAGGATAATATCTCCGTCCGATTCAACCACTTCTTTAATAACGCTTTTCAAGCGCTCTTCAAATTCTCCCTTATATTTGGCACCGGCAATCAAAGACCCCATATCAAGCGAATAGATGTATTTGCTTTTCAGATTGTCGGGTACGTCACCACTCACAATCCTGTGGGCAATACCTTCGGCAATAGCCGTTTTTCCAACACCCGGCTCTCCGATCAGGATTGGGTTATTCTTGGTTCGGCGCGATAAAATCTGCAGGATACGCCTGATCTCATCATCACGGCCGATGACCGGGTCGAGTTTTCCCGTATTGGCCAGATCGTTCAGGTTTCGGGCATAACGGTTTAAAGCGTTGTACTGATTTTCGGCACTCTGGCTGTTGACCGTTGACCCCTTCCTCAATTGTTTCACAGCCTCTATCAGGTCTTTTTTAGTCACATGATTATCTTTCAGCAACTGCGAAGTACTGCTGTTCACCTCAAGCAGCGCTAGCAGCAAATGCTCAATGGAAACAAACTCGTCGCTAAACTCCTTCAGGTACGTGTGAGCCTTCCTGAGTACTTCGTTCGCCTCATTCGAAAGATACGGTTCGCCGCCAGAAACTTTTGGCAGAGATTCGATAATCCTGTCAATCGCCTGGCTGAAAACCGGAAAGTTAACATTCAGTTTTTTCAGTAAAAATGGAACGACATTATCATCCACAGCTAAAATCCCTTTCAGAATGTGGACACTTTCAATAGCCTGGTTACTGTTAGCACCGGCTATTTCCTGGGCCTTCTGAATGGCCTCCTGCGATTTTATGGTAAATTGATTTATATTCATGATTTTTTCTCCTTTCTAAGTTATATTTTTTGATGAACACCTATTCAAAAAGCCTTCCATGCCGGGAAAAAGGATAGTGGGCAGAAAAAATGTCATGTATTTTTACGGTCAACTGTCATTTTGTCCTGATTATTAATAAGTTAAGATTTGTTAACGAAACGTAAAACAAACTGTCCGGAATAATGTTCTACTTTCGCAACCAAATCCGAATACACATTAGAAAACTGCATGGAAAAAGAACATAAAACAAAAAAAACACTGGTACTTGGCGGAAGCCTAAACCCGGGCCGGTACGCCAACAGAGCCATCCGAAAATTAAGGTCATACGGGCATCCTGTTTTTTCGATCGGGAATAAAGAAGGCACCGTTGAAGATGTGGTTATACAGAAGGGGACCCCGTTTTTTAACGATCTGCATACGGTTACTGTTTACCTGAGCGCTAAAAACCAAAAGCAGTATTATGACTATATTATCGGTTTACGACCACAACGGGTCATTTTCAATCCGGGTGCTGAGAATCCGAAAATGGCCGAATTAGCCCGAAAGTATAATATCGAAGTGATAGAATATTGCACGTTAATTTTACTCGACACACATACTTTTTAAGAGCAATTTGAGTTCTTATATTCATTAAGTGATTTATTCTTACTTTTGCCATGCTTTTTTCAAAATTAATTGACGCCATTTTAAACCTGATGATGAAGCACATCAAAGTTGTATTTCCTTATTTATTTGCACTGATTCTGGTTGTTTTTGCAGGCCAAAGTAAATCAATGGCACAACCGGACTGCACAATCAGTATTAATGAGGCGATGCCTGTTTGCCCGGACATTGATTTTGAGCTTAGTGCCCAGTATTATGAAAACAGTACATATACCTGGCAAAAGAACGGTGAGGTTTTAGACGAAACGGACAACACGCTTATCACCAATATTCATGAAACGGCTTCCTTCACTCTGACTATTTTTAACAACAACACATCAGAGGAATGTACCAGCATGCCTTTTCAAGTAACGGTACATACACCGATAGAGATCACATTCAACCAGCTTCAGTTAACCTGCTCGAACGGCGACAACGACAACGGCAACAATGCCAAAGTGAAAGCAATTGCCACGGGCGAGTTTCAACCGGATGAATATCATTATTACTGGAATGTCAGTCCATTACAACTTGCACCCGGCGACTCATCGTTAGCAATCGGATTAAAAGCACATCAAAAATATACTATCGAAGTCAGGGATAACTATGGTTGTCCGTCCCGGGATACAGTCTGGACACAAGCTTATGACAACCCGGAGATTGACATAACTACCGATCCGGATACAGCCTTTATCGAGAATCCGGTTGTAAGTTTCTCATTTACCAACCTGTCGGAGGATACGGTACAGGTATCCAACCATTTTTGGGATTACGGAGATTGCTTTGAAGGAAGTTCTTTGTATCCTTTGTGTCGGGATGACCTGACCACATCGCTGGAAGTACCAACGCACACTTACAGTAATCCGATTTCAAAAGATACAACATATTATGCCTCGCTTACCGTTTACAATCAACAGGGATGTGACACAGTTTATACCAAAGATGTATTGATCCGGCTGGTGGACTTATTCATTCCAAATGTATTCACACCCAATGGTGATGGCATTAATGATACGTTTATTATAACGGAGAATCTAAACTCGGGCGGTGGAGGTGAGGGACGCGCTGAATACGATAATTATGATGTATTGGGAAAATACTACCAAAGCTCCAAACTGGTTGTTTTTAACCGATGGGGACGGATTGTTTATGAATCCAGTAACTATCAGAACGACTGGGACGGAGGCAAGCTGCCCGATGGCGTCTATTTTTACGTATTGAAGTGCCATGGCCTCGTACACGATGAGGTTGTATATAAAGGCGCAGTTACAATTTTTGGAAGTGATCGTTAATTTTAAATACAATTATATTATTATGAAACAGTTTATCTTTTTATCCATCTTTGTTCTTGCCCTGATCTTATCAGGATGCAATAACGGCAACAACAAACAGGTTTCGACCGATGTTGTTAAGAACAGCAAAAGTGCCGTACCACACGCAGATGAAGGCACCGAACCCATGATCATGTTTGGAGACACCGAACACGATTTCGGCGATGTGATCCAGGGAGAGAAAGTTACCTACAACTTTGCTTTTCATAATACCGGTGGTGCTGATCTGCTTATAACAAAGGTAAGCACCAGTTGCGGATGCACCGTGGGTAAATATCCCAAAGAGATGATCAAACCGGGTGAGGGTGGTGATATCGAAGTTACTTTCGATACACACCGGAGAAAAGGTGTCCAGCACAAAACGGTGACTGTTTTGGCAAATACCGAGCCTAACAAAACACTTTTACGCATTAAAGCAAATGTGGTTTTACCTCAAAATCAATAATCTAATATAACATAAAAACATGAAAAATTTATTTATTCTGTTACAAACAGGTGGCGATACCGGTAGCACTTGGACATCGCTGTTACCATTATTTTTAATATTGATCGTATTTTATTTCTTCTTCATCAGGCCTCAGTCGAAAAAGACGAAAGAACAACGGAAGTTCAGAGAAGCTTTGAAGAAAGGAGACAAAGTACTGACAATCGGTGGTGTCCATGGAAAGATTGCTGAAGTAAAAGACACTACGGTGATTCTTGAAGTAGGTAACCAAATCAAAATGACCGTTGAGAAAAGCGCTGTTGTTATGGACAACACGCAAATAAGCCAATCAAAATAAGGCTTTTCGACATAAAACAGGACATTATTCCGGAGTATTCTTTATTTTTATACTCCGGTTTTTTATGCAATCATCTGACAAACCATATCGCCCAATCCGCCAAAGGGACATTTCTGTTCCTGATCGCCGTATAAAACGGAGTGACAATTTTATCTTCCTACTCTGTTTGATTATTGCCGCATTCTTTTGGTTGCTCATAAAATTATCCGGAACATATACCGTTTCTTATAATTACAAGATAAAGTATACGAATGTTCCGTCAGAGAAGAGGCTTACAAAGATCATCGATACAACATTAAACATTAGTTTTTCGGCCCGTGGTTACGACATCCTCAAACTCAATATCACTGAAGATATGGATGTAATGACCATTGACCTGAAAGATTATGAGGTTCGAAAATCCAATAATAATACATACTATATCCAAACTGGTCTTATCAGGGAGGAACTGGCTAGCTATATCAACGTCAACGAATCAGATGTCACGTTATCGAAAAATTCTCTTCACTTCATATTAAGTGACCTGCATGTTAAAGACGTTGCAGTAAAAACCAGGGAAAAGATCGGATTTAAAGACCCGTTCGATTTATATGAAAAAGAACGAGTCGAGCCGGCAAAAGTTTCCGTATACGGTCCTTCATCCGTACTGGACACCTTGCAGTATATATATACGGAGGTCATCAAACTCGCTTCTGTTGATAAAGACCAGATTATCAAGACACGGCTTTACAATCCGTTGCCTGAACTGATTAACCTTGAGCCTGACGAAGTCCTCGTTAAATTAAGAATTGAACGCTTTACTGAATCATTTGTTGAAACAGAAATAGACATTTCAGGTGTTCCGAAAAAAATCCGGACTTTTCCTTCTGCTATCCGCATCAACTTTAAAGTGGCGCAAAAAGATTTCTCGAACATAAAGGCCAGCCAGTTCAGGGTTGTGCCCGAAACCGACAATATCGACCTGAATGAAGTGAAGCGTTTGCATTTAAAACTCATTGAAAAACCAGATTTTATCAGAGATGAGTGGATCGTACCTGCCGATGTTGAGTTTTTAATTATCAAAAAATGATCAAAGTTGCTTTAACGGGAAATATCGGAAGCGGCAAAAGCACGGTCGTTCGTATATTTTCTACCCTCGGCGTGCCTGTCTTTTATGCTGATAAGGAAGCAAAATTACTTTATAAAGACCAACGGATAAAAAAAGCCGTCAGGAAATATTTTGGCAGTGTGGTATTCGACCGGAAGCAGGAAGTTGATTTTAAAAAGATGGCTGCTATTGTATTTAATGATGCATCGGCAATGAGAGAGATTAATAAAATCATTCATCCAGCTGTTTTCGACAGATACGCTGATTGGATGGAAGAAAATAAGAAAGCTGCTTATACGCTCCACGAGGCGGCTATTGTTTTTGAGAATCACCTGGAGGATCATTTTGACGCCCTAATAAATGTAACGGCCCCCAAACAAATCAGGATGGAAAGAGTTGTTAAACGAGACGGAATCAATGCCGAAAAGTTTCATGCCCGGGCTAAAAATCAGTGGCTCGAAGAGGAAAAAAACAAAAAGTCAGATTTCATCATCATCAACGATGGTAAACAATTCCTGATTCCACAGATACTGGAGATTCACAGGAAACTATTAGAACGTACCAAAATTTAATTAGTAAAAAAGGTATTTACGCCGAAAGATAAGATTTATTTGTTCCGGATGCTTCTTATCCATCTATTTACCCCAGATCAACCAGGCACGATTTGATTACCTGGAATGTATTTTCAATATCATGATCCAATCCCACCGAAAAACGAATCAATCCGGGGGACAGCCCCATTTCTTTCTGGATTTCTTCAGGCACTTCCGAACTGGTACTTTTTCCTGAATTCGAAAACAATGTTTTAAAATAGCCCAGGCTAACAGCGTGATACCCTACACCCCGCACCTGCATCAACTCCATGATCGGGGCTGCTTTTTCGGCTGTATCCAGGTCAATAGCGATCATTCCTCCGTATCCGAACCCTTCATTCATAATACGATTGAACAATCCGTATTGAGCATGTGAAGGCATTCCCGGATACACAAATCTCAACCCCATTTCTTCAAACCGTTTGGCCAGATACAGGGCATTCTCACTGTGCTTTTGCATACGTATATGCAGGGTTCCCAGATTTTTAAGTATCGATGACGACCTCAGCGGATCCAGCACAGGACCGAGCAACATGGCTGTACCCGTATTTACATCGCTGATCGCATTGATAAATTCTTCAGAAGCACAGATAGCTCCTGCGACACAGTCGTTTTTCCCGTTAATAAATTTTGTCATGCTGTACACAACAATATCAGCTCCAAGTAAATGCGGGCTAACAATCATCGGTGTAAACGTGTTATCAACCACAAGGGAAATTCCGTCCTCTTTTGTGATTTTGGCCAGTTCCGGAATATCGGAGATCTGCAGCATCGGGTTGGTCATGCTTTCGGTGTACAACACTTTTGTGTTGGGCCGGATGGCTCTTTTGATACTTTCAATATCCGTAATATTCACAAAAGTGACTTCGATATTAAACTTTTTCAGGTAGTTATTCAAAAAAGCAAACGTGCCGCCGTACGTTGTAATACTGGTTATTATATGGTCGCCTGTGTTGCAAAGCTGCAGCAAAGTTGTAGTGATGGCAGCCATACCGGAAGCTGTCACCCAGGCCGATTCGGTTCCTTCCATGGCAGCCAGTGCTTCGGCAAGGTACTTGTTCGATGGGTTCCAGTGGCGCGAATAAAGAAAGCAGCCTTCTGCCTCACCATGAAAAGCTCTGATCATCTCGTCTTCTGTCATAAAAGTAAACGTGGCCGAATCGGTGATGGACGGGTTTACGCCACCAAATTCGCCAAAATGCTTCAGGTTCTGAATTGCTGTTGCGGGATCTGTCTTCTTTGTCATAATTATTGATTTTGTTGCTGTACAAATGTACGAAACTCTCCAGCATTTACTTATTTTTATCAAAAATTTATAGCACGGATCTAACGGTTAAAAACTTGCGTACAAATAAAACTTTTGGTAGCCTGTTAGCGCTTGTATTGACGGGCTTGTTTGTGGTCGGCAACTTTATCGGACCCAAAGAGTACCGAAAAGTACTTATTGACGGCGACGGCAGTGGTTTATACGCCTATCTTCCCGCTGTTTTTATTTACAAAACCGTTGATTTTACGCCGGTATTTGAATTTGAGAAATCCAGACGGCCTCCCGATTATATGGGCCATAATTATCATAAGCGTAACGGAATACTGATCAACAAGTTCAGTAGCGGCACAGCCCTGCTGGAACTCCCTTTCTTCCTGCTTGCCTGGCTTCTCTCGCTGATTCTGGGGATAAAAGCGGACGGCTACAATATTATTTTCCAATATGCCACAGCCGTATCCGCCCTTTTTTGGGCTTGGGCAGGTTTATACTATTTTGTTCAACTGGCCTTTTTGTTTGGCATGAATAAGAAACGCGCCTGGCTGGTGGCATTCTCCGGTCTGCTGGCTACCAATTTACTTTTCTACACAATCATAACTCCTGCCGCCTCTCATGTCTATTCCTTTGGGTTAATAAGCATTTTTCTGTACCTCATGAAAAAGGTTTTTCGGGATCAAAACAGAAGGCACTTATACCTCTCTTCATTTATACTCGGGCTGATTGTGATGGTGCGGCCGGCAGACATCCTGATCGTTGCCGCATTGCCCATGTTAGCCGGATCTTCTGCAAGTTTCATACGGACAGTAAAAGATAAGTTAATCAGGGGAGATCTCTTTGTACTGGTTCTGCTGTTTATTATGGGCACGTCGCCCCAGTTAGTCATCAATTTTCTACAAACAGGGAAGTTACTTGTATATGGCTATCAAAATGAGGGCTTCTATTTCAACAGGCCTGAAATCATTAATTTCCTGTTTAGCTACAGGAAAGGATGGTTTGTGTACACGCCGTTCATGTTGCTGCTATTTCCGGGAATGGTCACACTATACAAAAGGTCAAAATTTGAATTTTTTAGTTTTCTGGTATTTCTGCTGCTCCTTATTTATGTTTTCGCATCATGGTGGAACTGGTTTTACGGCGACAGCTTCGGCATGCGTCCGATGGTGGACTTCTACAGCCTGTTTTTTTTGATCATCGGTGTATGGCTCATATCAATTAAACGGAGATGGCTTATTTTTACTATGTATATTTTCATCGGATTAATGATAGCCCTCAATTTTGTTCAGACATACCAATACACCAAAAGGATCATCCACCCTGATTCGATGAACAAACAAGCCTATTGGCAGGTATTCTTAAAAACATCTGAAAAACACGACGGTATCATTGCCGCGACCGATGAATCTTATTACGGGAAACTGGACGAAGAACCTTTTTTCACAACAACCAACGATATGGAAAGCCCATATCCAGGCTGGAACACGCAGGCAGTTACGGACGAAGATGCCTTCTCTGGAAAATTTTCAGCCCGTATGGATAGCATGGTTACATACAGCCCGACATATCTTTATCAGGTGCCAGATTCTTTAACTGGAAAAAACAATCTCTACGTACTGTTTGAAAGTATGATCTTTGAAAAACAAGCAAATGCTACTTTAAATGCACTCTTTGTTGTTGATATAAGTAACAAGAAAGGAGAAACCCTTTTCTATAAAAAGTTCAAGGTAAAAAAACTGCCCGATAAGGTAACGGGACAATGGCGGCCGGAACATATTGGTTTTAATCTTCCGGAAATAGAAAAAAATATGATTTACATAAAATTGTATATCTGGAACTTGCCCCGTACCAATTTTTTACTTGACGACCTTAATCTTAAAATCTATTCTTATCATTAAGCTGAAAATCAAATAAGAAGCGAACTTTATCAAAATTTATCCGTAAAATAACTTGTCTTTTGTCAATTTTTGTATATTTACGTCATTCTTCTTTTTTTAAAAGAAACCTTGATCGGCTGGATTACAAGCTTTTGGAGCTTTTTCAAGGCATTTATAAGGATTAATCAAAGGGAAACAATTATGTGTAATTTAAGCAAACGCCCATGACACAGCAAATCATATCTTAAACATTTCCAGAATCAAATTTGTAATTCTTTAATACAACCGCAAGTGCATTGATGCTCTTACTGTTGCGCCTTACGAACTTTTATATAAGTTCTTTAAACATGTTGCTTGCTATAATAGCCACTTGGTTGTGTTAGGTAGTTATTATTTACGTATTTCTTAAACCTAATATTAAAAAAATGAAAAACAAATTTACAATGAGTTTTAAAGGCCTTGTTGGTCTTGTAATTATGCTGGCATTTGCTTATCATGCAAATGCGCAAACTCCTCCTGTTGCCGTTTGCCAGGACATCACTGTTTATGTAGGCGGCAGTTGCACCAGAACCATTACGGCAGCTGAAGTTGATAATGGTTCGTTTGATCCAGATGGATCTGAAACTCCGGTATTAACATTAGACAACTACGGTCCATTTGGTGTTGGAGTTTATACGGTAACCTTAACGGCCACCGATTCTAACGGGTCAAGTACATGTATGTCTCAGGTAACAGTGCTGGATAATATAAATCCGACCATTACGTGTGGTGCTGACATCTCACAAACAGCTGACCCTAGCGTCTGCCAGGCTGCTGTGACGG
>DGOT01000027.1:0-2680 GCA_002389465.1 Bacteroidales bacterium UBA4459
CATGCCAACTTTAAAAACCATGATGCCGACCTGTACCTGATAAAGGCAAACAAAAACGGAACAGAACAGTGGCAAAAAACCTTTGGAGGCAACGGACACGATTTTGGCCAGGCCATAAGCCCTGCAAATGATGGCGGATATTTTTTGTTCGGCTCTTCGCAAAGCAGCGGCGCCGGCAGTTTCGACATGGCTCTGATCAAAACCGACAGCCAGTATGAGGAACTATGGCAAAAAACATTCGGGGGGCCTGAATATGAATATGGCATGTCGATGGATAAAAATGATCAGGGAGAGTTGTTCTTGTTCGGCACTACCAGAAGCTTCGGCTTAGATGGATCGGAGGATTTTTACCTGATCAAAACCGATAATGAAGGAGAAATAATATGGGACCTGACTGTAGGTGGTACAGGCAGAGAGTTGGGCCACCAGGTGATCGCCACGGCCGACAGCGGGTGCCTCGTTATCGGACAAAGCAACAGTTTCGGTGACGGGAATTTCGATTTTCTGCTGACCAAAGTGGATAAAACCGGCCTGATTGAATATTTTATCGAAGGAACAGACACAACATTGGACGGAGAACTTCTGGTGTATCCCAACCCATTGAGAGGAAGCGGAAAGGTGAAAATGAAACCGGGCATTCCCGTGGTCAACTACCGGATGGAACTGATATCGCTCAACGGTTCTTTTACCCGCTCGCTGATTATTTACCCGCCGGATTACGGATTTAGTGTCCAGACACTTCCGGCAGGGTTTTACATCTACCGTATTATTTCCGAGGCAACTTCCGAAGTTATGTACACGGGAAAACTGGTTGTTCACTGATTTTGTTGCACGTTGAGTAGTGAATCCAGATTACGGAACGTGAACCGCAGAGGAGCATCCTCCATTTCCTGTTCGATAAAAAGTACATTATCCGCCGGCTCGTTATCATACAAGCCACAACCCATAAAACGGATACTGTCATCAGAAAATATATCAAATTTTTTCCAGCTAGCCCCCATATCGCCCAGAATACAGGTAACATCGACCCCTTTGTGTTTGACTTCCACCAGCTTCGGGTAGATCATATCAACAAAACGCGTATCAACCGAATCGCAATTGGCATTCCAATAAACCAGATCGCTCTGGGCATAGGTTCCGGGAGGCGGCAAACCCGGAACATCCCGCCAAATATCGTGGTGCATGATCAATATCAGATGTGTTGACTCTGCAATGGTGTCGCACACTTCGCTTATGATGTTATATTGTTCGTTTAACATCTCACAGTTTGTCGGAACGATGTTCGTATTCATTACGATACGCGTTATCCCTTTGCTGCTGTACGCATAATAGGTTTTCCGGCCCGTAAACTCCTCATACCACTCCCAGTTGCCGTTGCGGGCATCGTGGTTACCAAGCGACCAGTGCGTTTCAGGATTTCCCAAGTCAAACAGGGTATCAATGTATTGGACTGTTGCATAATTCAGCATAGCTTCTGAGCACACGTCGCCTCCCAGCCATACCCCATCGAAGCCTGAATAATCGAGTTCTTCCAATCGGTAATCCACTTTATCGCCGGGCGTATAAAACTGGTAACAATGTCCGATAAAAATATACCGGGCTGCGTTTTGCTGTGCATATAATCCGGCAGACAAAGTCAGAAAAACCGCCAACAGAAATATTTTATACGGATTGTAATTCGTCATGATGAATGCAAAGATAGACATACGGAAAGAATATTGAATTATTTCCTTTTAAAAGACAGAAACATCGGCAGGCAGAACCTGAAAAACGATATTTCTTATTCCTCCAGTTGTTGGTGAGGACACCAACAGCGGGTGGGAAGTTTAGGTATTGGCAAATAATTTCTCGTTTTTATACCTTTGCCGGATATCAAATCCAGTTAAGTGCATAAACTTTCCATCATCATCCCGGCTTACAACGAGGCCAACACCATCCACCTGATCCTCGACAAGGTGCTGGACGTGCGGCTTATCGATGAATTTGAAAAGGAAATTATCATCGTTAACGATTATTCAACCGATAATACGGCCCGGGTGGTTGAAGAGTACATGGCCAGCCATCCTGAACGTCATATTAAGTTATTCAATCAACCTAAAAACATGGGTAAAGGGGCTGCCCTGCATCGAGGCATTAAGGAGGCCACCGGTAGCCACATTATCATCCAGGATGCCGACCTGGAATACAATCCGGAAGAATACAATTTGCTGTTGCAACCGGTTGTAGATGGTTTTGCCGATGTAGTTTACGGCTCCCGCTTTATGGGGGGTACACCGCACAGGATCCTGTTTTTCTGGCATTCCATCGGCAACAAATTCCTAACTTCCCTGTCCAATATATTCACCAATCTCAACCTGAGCGACATGGAAACCTGCTACAAACTATTCAGGGCTGACATCATTAAGTCGCTTAAGCTGAAAGAAAAACGCTTTGGTTTCGAGCCGGAGGTCACGGCGAAAGTTTCCAGATATCCCGGCATCAGGATTTACGAAGTCGGCATCTCCTATTACGGACGGACGTATGACGATGGAAAAAAAATCGGCTGGAAAGATGGCATGCGGGCTATTTACTGTGTATTGAAATATAATATTTTCAGCAGATAAAGCTGCCCTAAAAACGACCTTTCCATTTTCGTACGTGATTCCCTTAATTTACTACGAGATTCCCTCAAATCCTTAAG
>DGOT01000027.1:2758-7058 GCA_002389465.1 Bacteroidales bacterium UBA4459
GCATATGAACAAAAGGTAAATGACTTTATGGCTAAGGTCATTGCCAAAAATCCAACAGAAGTTGAATTCCATCAGGCAGTTCACGAAGTAGTTGAGTCTCTTATTCCTTTCATCGAAGAAAACCCGCAGTACAAAGAAGCTAAAATTTTGGACGGCATGGTTGAACCCGAGAGAGTGATTATGTTCCGTGTCCCATGGTTGGACGACAAAGGCGAAGTACAAATTAACCGTGGTTTCCGTATTGAAATGAACAGCGCCATAGGCCCTTACAAAGGCGGCCTTCGTTTACACCCCACCGTTAACCTGGGTATTTTGAAATTCCTTGCTTTTGAGCAGGTACTGAAAAATTCGCTGACAACACTTCCTATGGGTGGTGGTAAAGGTGGTTCNNCCCAAAGGAAAATCAGACAACGAAGTTATGCGTTTCTGCCAGAGTTTTATGTCTGAACTTTTCCGTCACATCGGACCTAACACGGACGTTCCTGCCGGTGACATTGGCGTTGGTGGCCGCGAAATCGGTTTCCTTTTCGGGCAGTACAAAAGATTACGCAATGAATTTACAGGTGTACTCACCGGTAAAGGCCTCGAATGGGGTGGTTCATTGATTCGTCCGGAAGCTACAGGATATGGTACTACTTATTTTGCAGAAGAAATGTTGAAAACACGTGGTGACAGTTACAAAGGTAAAACTGTTGTTATTTCAGGCTCAGGTAACGTAGCACAATATGCTACTGAAAAAGTTACCCAACTCGGTGGAAAAGTTGTTACACTCTCCGACTCATCAGGATATATTTATGATCCTAACGGAATTGATGCCGAAAAACTGGCTTTCGTTATGGATCTGAAAAACGTCAGAAGAGGACGCATTAAAGAATACGCTGATAAATATGGTGTTGAATACTTTGAAGGTCAGCGTCCATGGGGTGTTAAATGTGATGTGGCTATGCCATGTGCTACCCAGAACGAAATTAATGAAGAAGAAGCCAAAACACTGGTCAACAACGGTTGTATCGCTATTTCCGAAGGTGCTAACATGCCTTCATCATTAGAAGCTGTTGCCGTTTTCGAAGGTGCTAAAATTCTTTATGCTCCCGGTAAAGCCTCCAATGCAGGTGGCGTTGCCGTTTCCGGTCTTGAAATGAGCCAAAACTCATTACGTTTAAGTTGGACCAGCGAAGAAGTTGATGCTAAATTACACCAGATCATGAAAGACATCCACGCTACCTGTGTTAAATGGGGCAAAGAGGGTGACTATATTGATTATGTAAAGGGTGCTAACATCGGTGGGTTTGTTAAAGTTGCCGATGCCATGCTGGCACAGGGCGTTGTTTAAATCTCTGCTTGCAATCACTATATTTTATAAGGCTGCCTCATCAAGGCAGCCTTTTTCATTTCTTTTAGATATCTTTAGCATCATAATAATAAATAAAACCAGAATGATGACTAAAAACTTTTTTTTAATTTTTAACCTCCTTTTCTTAAGCAGCACTTATCTGTTCAGTCAACCTCTCATCAGTAATGTACACTCATTTCCGGAAACCAGAATCGGGGAATTTGAAAAAATCGAATTAAGATTCAAACTGAATGAATATGAAAACAACTATGATGATGAAATAATTAAAGTAGACGCTGAATTTATTTCGCCAGCAAATAAGATATATCATGTTTCAGGATTTTACTTCGTTGATTATAAAAAATTTGAAGATTTTGATTGCGGCCTGGATGTGCCATGCGAAAAACTGAAAGTAACTGAACAAAAATATAACTGGATAGTACGTTTCACGCCGAACGAAACAGGAACATGGTATTATCAAATTACTGCAAAAGATAAAGAAGGACAAACGATCTATCCGCTTAATCAAAGAAAAAGCTTCATTTGTATTAGTTCAAATCATACTGGGTTTATTACGAAGAATAACAGCCGATATCTTAAAAAAGGAGATGACCCTGTTTTTTTTACAGGGGTTAATATAGCTTGGTACAAACGCTCTTCTTACAATAAAATTCCAGTTAAAGAAGCAGGAACAAATGACTACAAGCGTTACATCAGATTACTATCTAAAAATAATGGGAATTTTATGCGCTTGTGGATAAACCATCCGGCGGGAATAGCTATTGTTGGAAAAGAATGGACAACAGGCCAAATGCATTCATTTAACAATTACAACCAAAAAGACGCCTGGCAGCTAGATCAAATTATTGCTGAAGCTGATAAAAATAATGTATTTGTTGTTTTAAGTTTATTACATCAAAACACATTTGTTAACTCTTATGGTGTAAATAACTGGGACAAAAACAACGCTTTTAACAAAAAAACCAATGGTAATAGAAATGAAGGCATTAACAGCCCGTTTAAAATATTCTATGATGAACACGCAATTAAAAAAACCAAGAATCTCATTCGCTACATCATAGCCAGATGGGGTTATGCTACAAATATCATTTCATGGGAATTGTGGAACGAAGTAGAACAAATTGAAAAAATATGGCTAAAGTCAGGGTTCTCTGTTCCGGAAGATTATTACAAAAATGTGTTTAGGTGGCATAATGATATGGCAAAATATATTCGTAGTACAGATCCTTATGGACATTTGATATCAACCTCAAGTCCGAATAAATTTTCAGATATGGGTGAATTATTTCCAAATGTCTGGTACAATATGGATCTAACTATATCACATGATTACCAATACATAAATAACTTAAATGACTTTAAACGATTTGAAAGTCACCTGCTAAATAGGGCAAATGGTTTCATGAACGAAATTGGGCTACAAGGAAAACCGTATATGTCACAGGAGTGGGGAATTACACCAGGCAATCAATTTTCAAGGAATGATCCAAAGGGATACGAGTATCATAACTGCCTTTGGTCAAGCTGTATGGCTGGTTCTTTTGGAGCAATTGCAATTTGGGAATGGGATCAATATGTCCTTAAACAGCATTTATTCAGTCATTTAAAACCTGTATCAGTTTTTATGAATTCAATTGTCGCCCAATTAGACGGCACAACCAGAGGCTACAAAACCCAAATGAACGGGCTTAGTGTATTTTATGCAACAACAAGCCCGGAAAACATTTTCATCGGCTGGTGCCAGGATGACAATTATGATTTTTCAAGAGTTAAAGACTCAAAATATGTAAAAAACCTGAAATCAGCTAAGCCAAAGCCATCCGGTAAAAAGAATTGGATCAAACTGCCGGTTAACAAAAACAAACAAAGCTACACTGTAAAATGGTACGATACGCAGAGTGCTAAAATGGTGAAAGAAGAAATTGTACGTAGCAAGGGCCACAAAATAAAATTCGTAATGCCTCAGTCACTGCGGACAAGCACTTTCGGTGATGGTGCTTTTATTATTCAGGCAGGAACAACACGCTCTCAGCAAGCGGATACAACAACTGAAGAAAAGCCGACAAGCGGGAAAACATCCAAGCGTATCAAACTTTAAACCCGGCCGGGTGCGATTACAATACAGCCCTACCGCTTCAAATAGTATGGCAGGGGATACAACACCTTGTCGAATACATAATACTGCATCAGCACAAAGTCGTTGCCATTGTTGATTAGCGCATAGAACCGGTCGTGGTCAATGGGCACCAGTTTATCGACAAAATCATAGTTGCTGGCTACTTCGTCCGGAAGACTTGGTTTTTTGAACATAAGCACCTCCGTTGTATCAGCGTTCCTGTCCACCAGCATCATTTCATACAATGGCTGCGAATGAATGATCGAGTCAATCTTCATGGGCGTCATCAATTTGTTCATCCTTGTCTCGTAACGCAGATCTCTGAAAGATGTTAAAAAATTAAGCAGTTTCAGTGTGTCATAGCTATCCAGTACGGCACCGTCCGACAGGCGGGTCAGTGTGTAATTTCCCTTTGCATCATACACATCTACCCTGAAACTGTTTTCCGGTTTTTTGTTAAACATCAGACGGACACTTTTGATATCGGTCAGTTTTGTGCTGAATACTGCATGGCTTTTCCAGTCGTCAGGTTTGGGCGAGAAACGCGTGTATAAAAAGCCCCTGAAACCCGGAATAAACACAATATACGGGTTGTCTGCGTCTTCAATAAGCATATAGGTACCCATGTTATCCTGCGTGGCATCGCCAACATATAATACTTTGGTTCGCTTTTCGTGCTTAAAGAATTTATACTTATTGAATAAGTTGATGCGGTAAACCTCCTGGTAAATTTCCACTTTGGTTCCTATGCTGGCAATCCGCGAAATAACACCGTTGCGCATGGCCAGCGGCACGGGAGCTTTCACCCGTATCCTTTTCATAGTACTCAG
>DGOT01000154.1 GCA_002389465.1 Bacteroidales bacterium UBA4459
CTCAGCTTTGTGACCGAAGTGAGCAAATTTATGCAGGCTGGATTTTTATTGAAATATGCATAAGCCCGAAATTCATACAGGCATCATCGGATGCGGAAAAATGGGTAAAGATCTGTTCGACTGGCTGACAGGTTTCCCTTTTGCCATAACATGGGTGTGCCATACGGAAGAAAAAGCGGGAAGACTAAAGGAAGCATTTGTCAAAAAGCAAAACCGGGCACTGAAATACGGTTTAACGGATAAGGAAACAATAAGTTTCAGAACAAAAAATACGGTAATAACTTCTCAATTGGAAAAACTGACTCATTGTGATATCGTGCTGGAAACTATTACGGAAGATGTTGACAGGAAAAGAGCATTATTTCGCCAATTGGAACTGATTTTACCTAAAATGTCTGTGCTGGCCAGCAACACCTCCTCTATTCCTCCCGATAAGTTATTCTCAGGACTTACTATTGAAAGAAACAGTCTTGGTTTGCATTTTTTTTCCCCGGTAGCGATGAAAAACATGGTGGAAATAAACGTAGCCCAAAATACCAGTACGCAGGCTGTAGCTAAAACGGAAGAATTTTTAAAGCGGACAAACAAATTTTATCTGAAACTCACCGAAAACGATCATTTCATCATCAACAGGATATTCCTGAAAATGCAGGCGGGCTGCTGCCGGTTGCTGAGGGAGGGAGCAATGGAAGTACAGGAGATAGACACTTTGGTTAAAAAACATCTTTTCCCGATCGGTGTGTTCGAGTTCTTCGATTATGTAGGCAATGATGTGATGTGGCAGTCGGTAAAAAATTATATGGCCTACGAAAAAAATCCTGATTTCTATCGCCCGATGATCGAAATATTGGAACAAAAAGTTAAAGAGGAAAAACTGGGTAAAAAGACTAAAGAAGGGTTTTATGATTATCCGGTTAAGACTGCCTCATCTAATACTGAGATCACCCCGAAACAGCAAGACGCACTTCTGCAAATCACTCGTTGGTATCTGGATGGAGTTTTTGATGTATTAAACCGGAAAATTTGCATCAAAAAAGAATTGGAATTTTTAGTGACGGAATATATGCAAGTTGAAAAAAGCCCTTTTGATTTGGCTAAGGAAGTAGGGTATCTACGTCAGTAATTTTATTTTCCGACATGTCTGCTGATATTTACTGATTTAAGTCACACACTGAAGTCGGAGGAGAGCAGGATACTGAAATAATTAGTTTCTTTGCTTTTTGAAATTTTAATGGAACATGACCGGAAATGATAAAGTGGTAGTCACAGGAATAAATATTATCTCGGCGCTGGGATTAAGTGCTGCAGAGAACTGGGAAAATATGAAACAGGGCAAAAGCGGGGTGCAACGAATCACCTTGTTTGATCCATCGGAACTTGAAACGCAGATTGCTGCCCAGGTGCCTGCTTCTTTTAAAGAGTATGCTTCCGGGAAGATTAAAAAGCGACAGGCCGGTCAGATGACTCGGTTAACCCGTATATGTCACGTATGCGCCAAAGATGCTATAGCTCAGGGAGCCATTGATTTTGAGATGATGGACAAAAGCCGGGTAGCTGTTATTCTGGGTGTGGTGAACGCGGGCAATTCCAGCGTGGAAGGAAAAGAAATTACGAGAAGTTCCATTTTAAAAGGGATGAACAATGCTATGTCGGCATGGATTTCCATGGAATACGGATTGACAGGCCCCAGTTATACGGTAGCCACAGCCTGTTCTTCTTCGGCGTATGCTATCAGCCTTGGGTACGACCTGATTAAAAGTGGCAAAGCGGATATGGTGATTGCAGGGGGAGCTGATTCCACAATCAATCCGGAGGAAATTGCAGGATTCAACCTGTTGTATGCTCTTTCCACACAAAATGATGAACCGGAGAAAGCTAGTAAACCCTTCTCGGAGGATCGTGATGGCTTTGTGATTGGTGAAGGAGCCGGTATGATGATCCTCGAATCAGAATCTTCTGCCAGAAAAAGAAAAGCTACTATATACGGCGAGTTAGCCGGATACGGACTGACAACGGAAAGTTACAACATCATGGCACCGAAAAAAGGCGGAGAGGGAATGGCCGAAACAATGGAAAAAGCCTTGGTCGAAGCCGGAATTGACAAATCGGAGGTGGGTTACATCAGTGCCCACGGAACGGGTACAACGTTAAATGATTTGTATGAAACGATGGCTATAAAAAAAGTATTTGGCGAACGTTCTTACAACATCCCCGTATCTTCCCAAAAGTCAATGATCGGCCATACGGTGGGGGCTGCCGGGGTAATCGAAGGAATTGTCAGTGTGCTCAGCATTCGAAACAGTTATCTGACACCTACCATCAATCTCGATCAGCCCGATCCTGACCTTGATCTGGACTTTGTACCACATGAAGGAAGGAGTGCTAAAGTGAATGTTGCTCTGTCCAATTCGTTTGCCTTTGGCGGGCATAATGCCACCCTTATTTTCAGGAAATATCAGGACTAACTCTCTTTTTTAGGCCTGTTTTTGAATATTCTAAGTTCGATTACTCCTTCTTCCCCTCAACAATACTAAAAGGCGACACGGTTTTTAGAACTCTGAAATTTGTAAATCCTGCCTTCTCAAACAACTGCCTGAATTCTTCTTCGGTCCGCTCTTTGCCGTTTTTCGTGCCGAGAAGCATTTCCAGATCAAACATTTTACCGAATGAGGGCTTGTTATCAGATTTTATCACTGTTTCCAATATCAGTATTTTCCCCTCGGGAACCATGACCTTGTTGATTCTTTGCAGCAGGAGTCCACATGTTTCGTCATCAAAAATATGCAGGATGTTTTTCATAAGGTAGGCATCGGCTTTGGGAATATCCTTATCGAAAAAACTTCCCGGAATGATCTCAACCCGGTCTGCCACACCATATTCTTTAGCAATATTTCCAGCTGTCTCCACCACATGTGGCAGATCAAACAAAATACCTTTAATACCAGGTGTTTTCTGCATCAGCTTAAATAAGAAGGTGCCTTCTCCGCCACCGATGTCGGCAAGCGTGTCGATTCCTTTGAATGAATAAGCTGAAGTAACGGCATCAATTAACAGCCCGATGGTAGCTGTCATGGCTTTGTTGTACAGTTCATTTTTCTCAGGGGAGTTCTCCAGATGGGTAAAAATATCCGTCCCGAATACTTTATGCGCAGAATTTTTACCTGTGATAACACTGTCCTTTAACTCACTGACAAGCATCCAGTTCAGTTCATTCATCTGATGCAGGATCATGTGTTTTGGATTTCCGGGGGCTTCCTGAAGCGCATAAGAAAGTTTGGTGTTTTTAAACAGTCCCGGCTTTGTTTCTTTGAAAACACATTCGCCTGCCAAAGCACGCATCAGGCGGTACAATGCTTTGGGGTCGGCGCCTGCCTGTCGAGCAATTTCCTCCACGTTCATTTCCCGGTTACCGATAATTTCGGCCAGGTTCAGCTCACAGGAAACGCCCAGCGCTTTGGCTAACCAGAATCCCTGTGATTTTTCAAATACCGCCATATTGGGCGGTGTGAACCGGTAATACAATTGCTTCAGAAAAAACCGGAAACGGTTGATGATGGAAACAAACCAGACCGGCGGTATTTTATTCCCTGTTGGTTGCTTATTCATAGAATGACGATTGATGCCGTAAAGTTATTTTTTATTTTGAGACAGTCTGTCTTTTCTGTCAACCCGCACCTGTTATAAGTGTTAGGCTGTGGTTTACATTCCGGTATTGATTGTATATCAAAATGTTTCTTAGCTTATCTGGAGGCCTGTCGTTCAGCCGGATAGCATCCGGAATCTCTTTTCTTCGCATGATATTGGCGGCAAGCCACAGGGCAAAGGCCGTTGAGGTATGATACTCGCCACACAGATGTTTGTAATATGCTTGCGGTTGTTCTTTAAAGATCGTGCCGGAAAGATCCGCATAAACCGGATCAAATTGAACATCGCCGTTCAGACCTAAGATGATCAGGTCAATATCTTTGACGGCCAGATTTCCCTGTTCCAGAAAATAAAAGATTTGCTGCCTGACTGAACTTGCATCCGGTGGATTGGAAAAGGTGTGAACGGATTTAACAGCCGCATAGGTGTTGTTATTCGGTTGATTTTCCAACAGGAAGAAAGCACTTCCTTCACCAGCTATTGTTCCTGCCGATTTTGTTTCCGGGAGCTGTAAGTTGTTTACTTCAGGCTCTTTATAATGTCCCGCCCGCTCAAATGTTTTAAATTGGGTTTCTTCAATTTCATCCACACCACCCAGCAAAACGTTTGTATATTTTCCTTCTTTAAGCAACATCAGAGCGTCAATCAAAGCACTTTCGAAGGAAAAAGAACGGTGAGCGTAAGTCATGTTGTAATCTTTGCAACCGGTTTGAATAGCAATCTGGGCAGCAATAGATCCGTGTGCCGACTGAATAAACGGAGAAGGAGGGATGAATTGCTCCTTATTGTCGTCCACCGACAGCAGGAATATCTCTGTACTTTTAAAACACCCTTTGCCTGTTCCCACACATATCGAATCAGGCACTTTGAGTTGTGCATCATCCAGGCACAACTTAGCTCCTGCCCATCCGAGTTTTATTATGCGGTTCAATCTTCGTAAAGCGTTCGGATGAAGAAATTCATGGTAATCGGGCTCTATGCATTGGAGCATGTTTGCCCTGTATTCCCTTATTTCTGTCAGGAATTCTTCTTTTTTCAAAGTCGGCTGGGGCGATATACTGGCAGTTCCGTTGATATAGATCATAGCCTGACTTTTGAAAAAATTAAGGAAGTATTGTTACCGCCAAATCCGAAGGAGTTCGATAGCACATGGCTGATCTGTTTATTCCGGATCATCTCTGTTGCCGGGCTGACAGCCACCCCGTCCATACAGTCTTTGAAATTTAAATTGGGAAAGATCAGATTGTTTTGAAGTGCCAAAATGGAGAAGACAGCTTCCAGAGCACCGGCGCTGCCCAAAGTATGCCCCGTAAACGGTTTGGTGGAACTGAACGGAGGTGGATTTTCGCCAAAAACATTTGCCAGTCCCAGTGCTTCCGAAAGATCACTGTTTTCGCTGCCTGTTCCGTGAGCGTTGATATAGTCAATATCACCGACCTGAAGTCTGCTTTTTTCCAGTGCATTGTTCATGGCCTGTGCGGTCCCCTCTCCGTCTGGTGATAGAGCCGTCAGATGGTATGCTTCGTTGGAGTTACCATAGCCGCTTATCTCACAGAGGATATTTTCTTTTTGAGCCACTCTTTCCGATTCGATGACCAGATAAGCAGCTCCTTCTCCAATATTAAGACCGCGCCGGTTTCTGTCAAACGGTTTACTGATTTCCGTATCAACGATCATCAAGGCATTAAAACCGTTCAGCATCACTTTCGACAAGGCGTCAGTGCCGCCTGCTAAAACCCGATCAAGCAGGCCATGTTCGATCATCCGGGTGCCGGTCATAATAGCATTAGCAGCAGATGAACAAGCAGTGTTAATCGTCGTCATGTAACCATTAATACCGGTTTCACGGGCGATTATTTCTGTGCTGAAGCCCCAGTCCTGCGATTCGATGTATTCGTTTTTACGGTCATTGTTTAAAAAATCTTGAAGGTAGCGTTCAATGTTCGTCATGGCTTCGGCCGTGGTGCCTGAAATGATGCCTGTCCTGACTGCCGGATCGCTAAAGTCAGCATTTTTCATGGCTTCCTTTGCCGCGATGACACCCAACAAAGCTCCCCGGCTGATACCGCGTAAATCCTGAATCTTTGAAATTTCTGCCAGTTCATTATCCGTATAAGAAATTTCTCCGGCCATCAGTTCATCCCGTAGCCGGGTTTCCAGGTTCCTTATCGGCCCTACACCCGTTTCTCCTTCAAGCAGCCTATTCAGGTTAGCCTGAACGCCGGCACCTAAAGAGGAGATAATCCCCATTCCCGTTATAAAAACTTTATTTCTTTCCTCAGTCATTCAAATACTTTGTTGTGCCTGTAAAAATACCAAAACCGATGGTTTGACAGTGCAATCAATCACTAATCATTACACTTTCTTTTAGGTCCGTATATTTAATCTCTAACTCTGCTTCCCATATATTCCAGTACCCCCGATATGCCGCATCCTCAAAACAAAAACTTCTAAACCTTCACTCTACCGCACCTCAAATCACATCCGTCCCCTTCTTGATCAGCCATAGTTTTCCGACATGCTCATAAAATTGTTCTTTTGGTAATTTCGTTTTCATCACGCTGTTAAAAAAGTTGTATTTCAGATAGTCATGGTCAATAATCCGGTCTTTTACCTGCTGGTAATAAACCGTTCCGGGCATAGGTGTCAAAATAGTGTAGCCAGCATAAGTTACTTTGTGTGAGTTGGCATATTCCGACAAGGCTTTAAAATCATCTTCATCATAGTCGGGCGGCACCACATAGTTACCTCTCAGTAAAATATCATTGGCATGAAAAACGTCAATGGCTTTTTTAATGGTTTCTGCCTCTGATTTTTTATTGTACTGTTTCAACTCTTCGTCACGGAACGACTCAAAACCGGTGATTACCACTTTCAGCCCGCCTTTAGCCAGTTTCTCGATCAGTTCGGGATGGCTGGCCGCTGTGTCGGCTCTGATATCCATAATATATTCTTTTTCAATGCCTTCTTCGGCAATACGGTCAAAAAGCCGGTCGATAAATCGGATATTGACTATAGTATTGGCATCGGCAAAACGGACAATATTATAATCGATCTGTTTTAATTCGTCTATTACACTTTCCACACGGCGCTGAAAATAACCGCCGTTGTGTTCTTTCCAGATAGAGCAGAAGGTGCAACTGTACGGACAGCCCAGCGATGTGAAGAGATATGTTGCCGGGTCGGGTTTGCCGCCCACCACATAAGTTGATCTCCAACGTTCCAGATGTTTCCGGTTTGGCATCAGGAAATGTTTGTCGGCAGCGTCAAAAAACAGGGGGGATGATCCTGTCGGTACCAAGCGGTCCTGTTGCCTGACAAATATTCCTTTCACACTATGCAACGGTTTCCCGCTTTCCAGAGCTGTGATCACGTCTCTGAAAGTGAAAGCTGCATGTCCCGGACAAACTACATCCACTGCCGGGTCGTCAAGTTCGTAAGGTAACAATGTTGTATGCAATCCCCCGGCAACGGTCACGATCTTCGGGTTGAACTTTTTGGCCGTCCTTAATACGTCAAGTCCGTAATATAATTCGGAAGTGATCACCGAAGTGCCTACGATATCAGGTTGTGTCTTTTCCAGCAGTTCCCACACCATTTGTTCCAGCGGTGGCGCATCCGGCAGCAGGTCGTATTCGCCTTTGGTATCGAACACTTCCACGTCAAAATCTTTCACAGCTTCGGCAATGGTAAGTAATCCCAATGGCGGCCCAATGAGTTTTTTATGAATAAAATACCGGGCTTCTGCGGGTGCAGAGGCAAGGATCATGTTTTCGGGCGACCGCGGTGGGTTAATTAATAGTATCTTCATTGTTGTGGTGAGCAAAGATGAGGAAAATAATTATTCGTGTTAAAGTCGAAACGGAGATTGACCAATTTTTAATATTTTTGGGCACATCAAACAGAAAGATTAATGAAGGAAAAAGAAGCACAGATAAAACATGACTTGCATCCGTTGGTCTTATATGTTGAAAAAGAGGATGGGACATACGGACGTGTTGAATCGGCATCTTTTCTTTCAAAGAATTATCTGGATGATTATTTTGAAAAGGTCAGGAAATGGGATGCCGAATTGAAAGAAAAACTTGACAAAGGTGAGATAAGCCCAGTGTATTATTACATGGTCATGCTCGAAATGGGCCAAGGTGACCTGGCATCACGTGTGGGCATTCCGAAATGGAAGCTGAAAAAGCACCTGAAAATGAAGGCGTTTGAAAAAATAAGCCTGTGCATGTTAAAACGGTATGCCGATGTGTTTGATGTTCCCGTGAGCAACCTTTTACATTTTACGGTTATTAAGGAAAAAGATCAGAATAAGTTAAGCATTACTTATCAAAAGGCGTCAAATAACCCGTACATATCCCTTTCAATAATTGAAACGATAGAAGAGTAACAAACAAAGCGATTGAAGAAAGCATGAAGGAAATTGATTTTGAACATAAAATGGCAGCTCACTGTGAATCAGGAACGGTAACAGCCTTGCTGAATCATAGCGGCCTCGAAATAACTGAGCCCATGGTGTTTGGCATTGCCAGCGGCATCTTTTTTGGCTATTTCGAGTCTTCCAACTTTTCTTTTCCGATGTTCATTGTGCGGAATAAACCGGGGTCGATTCGCAAAAATATTATCAAGCGGCTGGGTGTAAGTTTCTACACTAAAGATTTCAGAAATCAGGAGAAAGGTATCGAGGAATTGGACAGGTTGCTTACAGAAGGTCGCCCGGTAGCCATACAGGTGGACTTTTACTACATGAATTATATGCCTGAGCATCTGCGTACGCATATCAATGTGCATTTTATCAATGTTATAGGTAAAAACGAAGAAAGTTATCTGGTGAGCGACAGCTATTACAAGGAAAAGGCGCAACTCAAAGCTGATTTGCTGCATAAAGCCCGTTTCGTTGGAGGGCATATGGCACCCAAAGGATTTTTGTTTTATCCTGTTTCCATACCTGAACATATCGACTTTGAAAAAGCCATCAGGAAGGGGATAAAAAAAGCAGCGCATGATATGACCAAACTGCCCGTACCTTTTGTTGGTGTGAAAGGCATTCGGAAATTTGCCAAAAAAGTAACCGGTTGGCCTGACCTGGCACGGGATATCGATCACCTTTCGCACGAGATCATGAAAATAAATGTATTCCTCGAAGACCAGGGGACAGGTGGTGCCGGATTCCGGTTTCTGTATGCTACATTTTTGCAGCAGGCAGCACAAAAAATCAATGACACACAACTCGAGGGAATGTCAAGAAGGATGATGGCCATCGGTGACGACTGGCGAAATATTTCTTACTTTGCAGCCAAAATTGGTAAAAACAGGGATTTGGGAGAGGAACGGCTAAACGAACTGAGCCAGATGATCTACGCTATGGCTGACAAAGAACAGGATTTTTTTACCGAACTCTATAAAATGGTAAAATAGTATGACGAAACAAAATATGGTAACAGAGGCGGATTTGCAGAGAATCAAAAGAGAAGTTAAGGAAGTCATTATCGATGCCCTCAATATAAAAAAAGTCAGCCCGGATGAGATAGACGACAGCGCTCCGCTGTTTGCTCCGGGTAATGCTTTCGGCCTTGATTCGGTTGATGCCATTGATATCATCATGCGGATACAAAGTCACTTCAATGTACGCATCGGCGACCAGGACCTTGCCCGAGACGTGCTTGAGTCGGTCGATACGCTGGCAGCCTTCATCGTCAAAGAAAAAAGTTCGTAATAAGTTCTAAGCAACGGCTTGATGAAGCAATCTTATCTGTTGGCGGGCATATCATCCGGAAATTTAATGCAGCTTTTAACACGGAATGGCCTTTCGCTTCACCCGAAATATTTAGCAAGAGTATTTTTTTTGTTGCAGGGCGTGCTGTTCGCCTCCTTCTTAAAGCGAATGGAAAAGAAAAAGATGGGATCAAAACTCAAAGATTACATCATGCCGGAAGATCCCATTTTCATTATTGGCCATTGGCGGACAGGAAGCACTTTTCTGCATCAGTTGATGTCGTTGGATATAAAGTTGGTAACGCCGAACGTGTTCCAGGTTTCGGCTGTAGATAGTTTCCTGATATCCGAAAAGTATTACAAACCTATAATGACGAAACTGATGCAGCCTACACGGCCGATGGATGATGTGAAGCTCGGTTTTTATGAACCACAGGAAGATGAATATGCCCTGATCAAACTGATGTTGGATTCGCCGCTCGAAAAATTGCTGTTTCCGAAAGATGACAATTATTTTTTAAAAAAGCACAGTGACTTCTATCCGGGAGATATTGAAAAATGGAAAAAGTCGTTTTACGGTTTCTGTCATCGGCTGAGTTTTATTGATGGAAGAAGGGTGTTGCTGAAAAACCCGTTTCACTCAATGCGGCTGCCTTTGCTGTATGAGATGTTTCCGAATGCCAAATTCATTCACATTCATCGACATCCTTATGATGTAGTACCGTCAACCATTCATATGTGGCAGATCGTTGGCAACGAAAACAAGCTGAAAAACAGGTCATCGAAATTTAGTGTGGAGGAAGTGTCAGAGATGATGAACAAACTGTTAGATTATGTCAGGAAGCACCTGCAGGATATTCCTGAGCATGCCAAAATAGAAATTAGTTTCGATGAACTGGAAAGTGATCCGGAAGTGACGTTGAATAAGATTTACAAAAGGTTGGAACTGACACCGGCTCCTGATTTCGGGCAAAAACTGAAAGATAAGCTGACCGAAACAAGATCGTACCGGAAAAACAAATATACGTTGACGCAGAAGGACAAAGAAATCATAAGTAAAACGCTTGGGAAGCATTTTATTTATTATAATTACCAGGCTTAATCAAGACAAAAGAAAGAAGGAGGAAAATTGAAGATCAAACTAATATATCCCAGGTGGAAAAAGCTGGACAGACAGACGGAGTTTAATCTGCCGCCACACGGCCCGGTTGTTTTTGCTGCGGCACTGCCCGATTATACGGAAGTGGATTTTGTGGATGAGAACATGCAATCGTTTAGTTACGATGATCCGGTGGATCTTGTCTGTATCTCAATGATGCTTACTTCACAGGTAAAACGCGGATGGGAAATTGCCGACACTTACCGCGAAATGGGAATTAAAGTTTTATTTGGTGGTATTTCAACAATGCTTCATGCCGAAGAAACAATGCTTCATGCCGACAGTGTTTTTATGGGTGAAGCTGAGGGACACATAGAAGAGGTACTGGACGATTTTGCCCGGGGTGAGATGAAAAAGCTGTACAATTTTATGAATCAGCAACCGGACATGGAACTAGTTGGTCCGGCCAGGCGTAATCTCTATGACCGTGATCTCTATTATCACAAAGGAGTACAGATGGTAGACTTGTTCCATGCTTCGCGCGGATGTAAATTCAACTGTTACCCGTGTGCCGTTTCGTTTTTAGGTGGCCGGAGGTTCAGAGCACGCCCGTTTGACCGGATAGCCGAAGAACTCGACACTATCGACAATAACAGGTTGTTCGTAGTGGACAATACGTTGGCGCAGGATAAAGAATGGACAAAAGAGCTGTTCCGTACGATGATACCGTTTAAGAAGAACTGGTGTAGCCACACTATCAGCGATGACCCGGAAGTGCTGGACCTGGCAGCACAAGCAGGTTCGTGGTATGTGTACCAAGCTGTGTTCGATACTTCGGATTACATCAAGGAGCGCATTAAACGTTACCACGATTACGGCATAAGCGTTGAAGGCACTATTTTACTGGGAATGGATAACCAGACAGAAGATGACATGAAGCGTTTATTTGACTTTTTGGGAGAGATTAACCTTGACCTGGCCGAATTTACCATACTGACGCCATTTCCCGAAACCAAAGCATATGATGATATGCTGAAAGAAAGCCGTATTTTCGACCACGATTGGAACCATTATACTGCTGATCGCGCCGTATACCAACCGCGACACGTTTCGCCGGAACGATTGCAGGAGTTATTTGAATATGCCTGGGAGAGTTTTTATGCCACCGAGACTCAGGAACAGAAAATGTTCAAACTGATGATGAAAGTTGTGGAACGGGAAATGGCCAGCGGAACTTACCGTAAGCCCCGTACCGATCTGATGGAATCTAGTTTCGGGAAGTTTGTGGACAGATAAAGACCGCAATGAAAACCGATGATAAATACGTGGATCGTCTTTACCATTTCAATGGTAAATGGGATATGCCGGGTATTTGCGGGCTGAAAGTTGTACGAAAATCCGGAAAAACAATTGTTATTGCCACTAATTTGTACGATAAAAATCCGGGCACGTCCATTTCACGTTGGTCAGCTCAGTTGGCAACAATCATTTGTAGCGAACTGGAAATTGATCCCGGAGAACTCGTGTTTATCGAGCGGAACCCCAATATTCATTCACGCCTAGAGTTTTACGCCGAAACATTTGATATCGTTGAGTTTGACAGGGAAGGAAGCCACTTTGCAAACCCGGTTTGGAAACGTATCTCCGGGGATGAAGTGGATGAACTGATAGCATAAGCGGAATGCTTAACTTTGCGCGATATCATGAGGCTGCTCAAAAGAAATATACCGTTAAGTTTTTCCTCATGGATTCTTTTTATTTTTTTAACAGCATTCTTTCTCGTGCAAAGCATCCGGGCACAGGAAGATTTCACGCAAACTATCCGGGGAAGGGTCGTTGACAAAGATGCTCGTTACGGACTGCCAAAAGCCAATATAATTTTACTTAATACCAACCTTTCTGTAGGTACGTCTGCTGACGAGAACGGTGAGTTTGTGTTGACACGAGTGCCGGTGGGCCGGCAGAGCCTGAAGGTGAGTTATACTGGTTACCAGACGGTGGTTTTGTCGGATCTTTATGTGAGTACAGGAAAAGAGCTTGTTTTGACGGTTGAGTTGAAAGAGTTGGTGGAAACCATGGATGAAGTAGAGATCGTTGCCAATTACAACAAAGCCGAACCCATCAACCCGATGGCACTGATAAGTGCCCGGTCGTTTTCCATCGAGGAAACCAACAAATATGCCGGTAGTTACGGCGATCCGGCACGTATGGCTGCCAATTTTGCCGGTGTGCTAACTTCGCGCGACAACCGGAATGACATCATCATCAGAGGTAATTCGCCTATAGGCGTGCAATACCGGCTAAACGGTATAAAGATCACCAACCCGAATCATTTTGGTGCCGAAGGAACCACAGGGGGACCTGTAACTATGCTGAACACAAACCTGCTGGCTAACTCCGATTTCCTGACTGGTGCTTTCCCGGCAGAATACGGCAATGCCCTGTCGGGTGTATTTGACCTTAAATTACGCACAGGTAATTCCGAAAAGCATGAGTTCTGGGCTCAAATGGGATTTAATGGACTGGAATTCGGCTTGGAAGGCCCTTTCTCAAAAAAAACATCGGCAACTTACCTGGCAGCCTACCGCTATTCACTGACGGACATTATTGAAAAAATGGGAGTACAGTTGAAAGAAAGTGCCCGTTATCAGGATTTGTCGTTCAACCTGAACTTTCCAACAAAAAAAGCAGGTGTTTTTACTTTGTTCGGTCTGGGAGGAAACAGTAGCATCTCAAAACCCGATTCTGAAGAAGATGCGGAAGACTGGACTTTCCAAACGCATGGTGAGGATCTGTATTCGAAAAGCGGTATGATGGCGGCAGGGTTGGTACATCATTACTTTTTCAACGAAAGTACAAGCCTCCGCACGAACCTATCGTTAGTGGGTAGCCGTGTTGAAACACAAATAGATACATTCAGCCTTGTAAATGAAACCCCTTTTCTGAAAAACGGGGAAAGATCTTCGGAAGTGAAGTATGGCCTGTCCACTCAGCTGTCGAAAAAGTTTAATGCAGCTAATACATTTGAAGCAGGTGCTGGCTGGGAACTGTATGACGTGAACTATTCCGACAGTATTTATTTCAAACATGCTTACCAACAGCAAACAGGCACAAAAACACAATTCTCCCTGATTAGTGCTTTTACCGAATGGTTGCACCAGTTTAGCAATACCCTTTCATCGTACATTGGGCTGCATTACCAGTATTTTACGCTGAATAGCCAGCAGATGCTGGAGCCACGGGCCGGAATTAAGTGGCAGATCAATCCACGGCATGCTCTGAACTTAGGTGCCGGTCTGCAAAGCCAAACACAGGCACGAGTAATGTATTTTGTGCAAACACCCTTGCCGGAAGGCGGTTATACACTTACCAACAAGCAAATGGGTTTTTCCAAAAATGTGCAGGTAGTACTTGGGTACGATTATTCTATCAATGAATTTTTAAGATTCAAAGCCGAAACATATTACCAATACCTGTACGATATTCCGATTAAGGAAAGTATCCCGCAATATTCGATCCTGAACGAAGGAACGGCCTATTTTGTGGATCGGATGGATAGCCTTGTCAATCACGGAAAAGGAACAAATTACGGTTTGGAGCTAACGCTGGAAAAGTTTATGAGTCGTAACTATTTCTTCCTGCTAACAGCTTCTTTGTTCGAGTCGAAATATCAGGGCTATGACAACGTTAGCCGCAACACATCGTTCAACAGTAATTTTATCATCAATGCCGTTGGTGGTTACGAGTGGCCATTTGGGAAGATGAAAAACAGGGCATTAGTTCTGGGGTTGCGTGTGACCTGGGCAGGAGGGAGGCCTTACCTGCCGTACGAGCAGGAAGCAACTGTGGCTGCGGGTTGTCCTGTGTTCGACTGGGAAAATGCCTATGTGCCGCGCTACAACGATTATTTCCGCACCAGTTTCAGGGTGGGATTGCGCCGCAACGAGCGTAAATTCAATATTGCTTTTTTAATTGATTTGCAATACCGGGCTAATTACACCTACATCTATATGTACCGTATTGATGTGGTGACAGGCGAGATAGTGAAAGATTTTGATATGGGTTGGTATCCGAACGGGACGGTGCGGTTACAGTTTTAATTTTTTCTATCTGTTTCTCATCTTCGTAGATCGAGGCTTAGCAAGGATGATCCTGTGGCTGGCTTTTGAAGTATAGTTCTTGATCCGGATTATTTTCCTTTTAAATAAGTGCTGGCAGATGTCGAAGCAAATGCTGCAAAATATCCTACAGCGTCATTATCAACATTTGATCGCACATTCGCCGGAGGGCCGCTGAACATGGGGTCGTGAGGTTGCATCTCGGTTTGAGCTTCTAAAATAAAATTGTAGTAATCTTCAGAAATGAGGGATACAACCAAAGTAACTTTGTCACCGGGTTGAATATCTTCCTTGTCGATCCCCATAACGGCCAGTCCATAAAAATATTCATCGTTAAGATATTCATCGTTAAATACATTGACCTCGGAAATTTTTGCCGTAACCAGGGAATCGTTCGTCAGTTGGCTGACCATATAAAAATTTCTTCCCGGTGGGTTAGGGGCATACAGTATGAGCATCCAGAAATCGAAGGATGTGTTTAACTCTAGGGCTATTGAATCAATATGAAATGTCATGGCAGGCATGTAGGCGTTTGCTCTGTATTCGGTATATCCCCCAATGGCTTCTGGTAGTTGCACATCAAGGGTGTAGTTCTGCTCAGGTTGGCCGTTAAAACCTTCTGGAAAAAGATACATTCCTGCATTGTCAAAATCTTCGTGCAAAAGTACGGTGTCCGTTCCGTCATCCACTTTTATAACGGCATTTGAAACCACAGATACTGGTTCGTTCGAGAAATAGTTTCCCGTTTCGGTCAGGCGGACATAGCAAAGGCTGTCGTCAGGTGTCAGGTATCCTTCAACAGCGAGTTTGATATATCCTTCTTCAAGCTCAATGTCAATACGTTCGGTACATGCGCTGAGCATTACCAGCCCCAGCATCATTACCATCAGATATGTTGTTTTCTGTCTCATCTTAAAATCGAAAGTTCCATGTGAATGTTGGTACAATACCAAATAAATAAGTCATTTCGGCATACGTAACCGATGGGTCAACAGGGTCGGTCTGGAAGTTGATCATCCATGCATTTTTGCGATTATAGGCATTATATATCGATATATTGAATTCGTTGTGAAACCTTTTTTTCTTGGTCTGATCATCACGCCAGGTGAAGGAAATATCCAGTCGGTGATAATCAGGCATACGGTATGAGTTTCGATCTGAATAGACAGGGATGTTATCACCGCCATATTCAAATTTGCCAACGGGAAATGTAACCGGTTGCCCCGTCAGGTAGACCCATGACAGGCCGAAGCTTATACGTGGATTCAGGTCGTAATTAGCAACAATTGAGAAGTCGTTTGGCCTGTCGTAAGAAGACGGGTAGGCGTTGCCATCATTGATACCTTCCACTTCCTTGAATGCCCTTGAATAAGCATAACTGACCCACCCGGTAAGTTTGCCGATATTTTTTCTGAACATCAACTCAATACCGTAGCCCTGGCCTTCGCCTTCAAGCACCTGTCCCTCTAGAAATTTGTTGAGCAATAAGTCGGCAAAATCCCTGAAATCGACGGCATTTTTTATAGATTTGTAGTAGACCTCCACTGAGGCTTCAAACATCCCTTTCTTAAAATTTCTGAAATACCCGGTAGCCACCTGGTCGGCAGATTGTGGCTTTACATTCGGGCTTGAAGGAAACCAGATACTAAAGGGGGAACCAGCTAGCGAATTTTGTGCCTGCTGTATATACTGGTTATTGCGCGAGTAGCTCAGTTTGAGCGAACTTGATTCGGTAAGGAGGAACACCACGCCTATGCGTGGCTCAAGACCTGTGTACGTATGGTAAAAATCACCTTTGCCATATACTGTTGAGTCGGTAGCAACACCATAATTATCGTATTGATATACTGTAGTAGGTCCGATGTTGTTGAAAATGGAGAAACGAAGGCCGTATTTGATCGTGAACCTGTTGCCGATTTTTTGCTCATTGCTCAGGTAAAGGGCACTCTCAAGCGAGTAATTACTGGCCAGGGCATAATTGCTGATAAACGAGTCGTCAGAAGTACCTTCGATAGTTCCCGGAAAAAAATCATGATAAATAGTTGAAAAGCCAAAAGTAACCTTGTTGTTCGGATTGGCAAACCAGGTAAAATCACCTTTTGCATTGTAATCGGTGATGGACGACTGCCACAAGAAAGCGAACGGGCTGTCGGCCTTATAGCTCAGGTTGTAGTTGAATCGATTGACGACTACCGTAAAATTGGAGAACAGTTTTTCATCGAAAATATGATTCCAACGAAGGGTTCCTGTTGCGTTTCCCCAGTTCATTCCGAAAAAATCGCTTTTAAAAACATCTTTGCCAAAATATCCTGACAAGTAGAGGTGATTGTTCTGGTTGATCCGGTAATTAACCTTGCCGTTGAGGTCGTAGAAATAAAGAATATTGTTTTTAACCTCTTCATCCTTCGATAACCGTAAAAACAAATCGGCATACGACCGGCGTCCTGCCACCATGAATGACGCTTTGTCTTTTACGATGGGGCCTTCCAGCATCAGCCGGCTTGAGATCATACCAATACCCCCGTTGCCGTGAAATTTTTTCATATTTCCTTCCTTCATCCTGATGTCTACAAGCGAAGAAAGCCGTCCGCCGTATTTGGCAGGCAGGTCACCTTTATACAGCTCCACACTTTTTACAGCATCGTTGTTGAACACCGAAAAGAATCCCATCAGGTGGCCTGCATTATACACGTTGGCTTCATCAAGAAGAATCAGGTTCTGGTCAGGGCCACCACCGCGCACACTGATGCCGGAAGACCCTTCGGCAGCGAATTTGACACCTGGCAACAGTTGTAGAGCCTTGATCAGATCCACTTCGCCCAGAAGAGCCGGAATGGCTTTGATTGTTTTATTGTCCATTTTGGTAACACTCATTTGCGTGGATGTTACCTGCTTGTTCATAGCTTTATCCGTAATCTCCACTTCGTCCAGGTTTTTGGCGGCAGGCATCAGTTCAATGTTGATGGATGTGTCGGAAACCAGCTCTATCTTAAGCGTAACATCATCATAGCCGACATACGAATACACTACATTATAGGTGTCGGGTTTCAGTGAAATGGAGTAATACCCGTAAACATTTGATGCCGTTCCTTCTTTCAGATTTGTAATATATACGGTGGCTCCCGGCAGGTGCTCTCCGTTACTCTTATCAGTGATATACCCGCTTAGTGAATAGTCGTTCTTAATATTGTTGTTAGCCGAAAGCCGCAAGCAAACAGAGAGAAGCAATAGAAAAATGAGGGTATATTTTGTATGATTCAATTAATTCAAATTGTTTAACGTGATTTCTATTTCAAATATATCGGAACTGCCATCGTCATTGTCACTAACTGACAAAGCGGTTACTTTATTACCTGATAGTGATTTCAAAACGATACTTTCCAGTTTTGTACTTACCGGAGTCTTGTTGTCATCAGTTAGCAGCACCGGGTAAAAGATTCCATAGCCCAGCCCACTAAAAGGAATATAGCCTACATAACTTCCCAGGATGGTTCCGTCAGCCAGCTCACTTTCAGTATCTTCAAGTGACGCGGTAAACAGTATTCCTTCCCTGCCCGGAACGATACAGGCGCCGGAGAACCCGGAAGGCACTTTTTTATACCTGGGTAGTTCGAACCCGTACACCGTTAGCTCCGGAAGCTGGCTGTCGTCAGATGTCAGGTAATTCATCAGGGATTCAAGCTTAATAGCTGCAAGAAAATTTTCATTGACGTTGCCCCGGTGTAACAAGTAAGCTGTGTTTTCCGATACTGCAAGTCCTTCGATATTGATCTCGCTTCCTTCCGGGATGCCTGCCTGTTTTTTGATCTTATTATACAGTTCCCTTATATTTTTTCTGATTACGCCCCGTCCGTTAGTGAGGTTTATTAAGTGAGCAGTATCTCTGGTAACAACCATAGAGCCTGATGATAAGACCAATAAAAAATCATTCTCCCTGTATATAAACCGGGCGATAGACTCAAAGTCAGCTTTTACATTCCATGGTGTCCGGTTATGCACTACTGTGTCGATAGCAGAAAGCACCAAACTGTCGGTAACATGCCACTCATCGTCCATAGAAACCAGCCACCGCAAATCATCTCCTATTACAAAAATAGTACTGTTTGCATATTCAATTCCTGATGCCGAAGGAAGATGTGCCAAATAGACATGTTTGGTGACTTTTGCTTCAAGGTTAGGTTCCTTCTGCGAACATGAGGCCAGTGCCAGCAAAACAAAAGCGTAAACCAATGGTGTGTTTTTCATTGTGAAATATTTAAACAACAAATATAACATTTAAGCCTTTTTAGGATGTTATCTGAAGGTTAAATTGCAGAGGCATGCTATTTGAAGATGATATTTTTCTATTTTGCAACGTGCATATATGAATACGGAGAAGAAAAGATTTCTGGGATCGTTGTACATTCCACTGACCTTACTGGTTATTATGTGGGTGGTGAAACTTGTTGAATGGGCTTTTGACATGAGGTTTTCGTGGTTGGGAGTCCACCCGCTGCATGCGGATGGGTTGCCCGGTATCTTGCTTTCACCACTGTTACATGGCGATATCAACCATCTGGTAGCTAACTCGGTGCCGTTTCTTGTTTTGGCTACAGCCTTATTTTACTTCTACCGGGAAATTTCAGTCAAAGTGTTTTTGGGTATCTGGCTGTTATCGGGCATATGGATTTGGTTTGGAGGTCGCGGCGACTCCGTGCATATCGGTGCCAGCAGCCTGATCTACGGCTTGTCATCGTTTTTATTTGTGAGCGGACTTATACGAAAAGATACCCGCCTCGCCGCACTGGCGCTCATCGTAGCATTTCTTTATGGTAGTATTGTCTGGGGTGTATTTCCCGATTTTTTTCCTAAAAAGAATATATCGTGGGAAGGGCATCTCGGAGGATTTGTGGCAGGTGTCATTTTGGCTTTTTATTACAAAAGATCTGGACCTCAGAGAAAAAGATATTCGTGGGAATTTGAAGAGGAGAATGACACTGCAATGGATGAAGAAGCTTATTGGAATATTAAAAACAGAAACTCGACCTCTTAATCAAAATCTTCAAGATTGTACCACCCTTTGTTTTTTCCGGTGAAACCACGCAAATAGGCATGAATGACCTCAAAATCTTTTTCAATATCGCCTGAAGGGTATATAAAAGGTCCAATACCTCCGATTTTTTTTGGATAGTCGATAAAACCAATGATAATGGGAACATTGGCTTTCAGCGCGATGTAATAGAATCCTTTTTTCCAATCGTCAACACGAGTTCTGGTTCCTTCGGGGGTAACAACTAAAAACAGCGAATCTCTTTCTTCGAACATTTTAGCTACCGTATCTACCAGGTTGGTTTTTTTACTCCGGTCAACCGGGATGCCACCCACAGCTTTGAGTAACCCGCCGTACCAGGTTTGAAAAGCTTCTTTTTTAATCAACACATTGATTTTAATACCATATTGCCAGAAAGCCATCCGCCCGATCACAAAATCGATCATGCTCGTGTGGGGAGCCTGTAGGATGACACCTTTTTTTACATCTTTCGGAATCTTATTTATCAGCGTCCATCCGAGAAGCTTTAAAACAAGGGTTGCCAGTTTTTGTAACATATCATTATTTTAAGTGACAAATTTATACATTCTTTACATTGAACAAGAAGCTTTTTTCAATCCTTCCGGTTGTCTGCTGATTCTTTACCCTGTACTGCACTATTGATTATGTAAACTTATAATTCATTTCACAATAAAAAAACCGCCAACTTATTATGCTGACGGTTTCCGTTAGTCAAAATGCATTTACTTACCAGATGTATGCCCTTTGCCCTTCAGGTAAAAATAATTTACTGTCAGGTGCTATATCAAATGCTGCCAGGAAAATATCCATATTGAATGGGGGTATATTTACCCTTGCTTCTCCCGGACTGTGTACATCTTCCTTCAATTGCCGCAGTAATGCTTTGTCGCGGACATTTTGCCGCCAAACCTGGGCGTAGGCCATAAAAAAGCGCTGGTCGGCCGTATATCC
>DGOT01000008.1:0-3877 GCA_002389465.1 Bacteroidales bacterium UBA4459
TCAAATTGTAACAGATATTTTGATGCAAAGTTGCTGTCAACCTCCATTTCTTCATAGCTGAACGAGTAGACGGCAGATAACGAATCAAGTAAATGTTCCAGGTTTTGAGCCGAAATGTTTGTGAAAGGCACAAGCAAGATAAGTATAATAACGTATGTTCTTTTCATTGTATTTCTGGTATTATCTTAAAATAAATCCTTTTATTAATGGGTCTTCCGGGTCAAACCAGAATTCGCTTTTTCCAGTAAAATAGGCTTTCCCCGAAACTTCAGGTACGACAGCCTTATGCGGTCCATAATCCTCTGTTCTGATTATTTTTACATCCATAGTGGTCCCCAGAATACTTTCGATAGTGATCTGTTCATCCAAATTTAATTCCCCTTTGGTATAATGTAAAGCAGCCCGGGCACTTATACCAGAACCGGTTGCTGAACGGTCCACTTCGCCATCAGCAAAAACACAGACATTGCGGCTGTGATGTTTCTTGCTTTTTGCTTCTCCGGTAAAAATTACTCCGTACAAAAAACTCAGATCCTCTTCGAATGGATGTTTTATTTCAAAATGCTCAATAACTACTTTTTTTATTCTTTTTCCGTAATCGATCAGGTGGTAATAATCATGCTCATCAAGTGTGAGACCCAAAGCATTGGCATCGCAAAAAGCATAGAAAGCACCGCCGTACGCTACATCAAATCGGACAATTCCTATACCCGGAACTTCCACCGTTTCATCAATATATAAAACAAAAGAAGGTACGTTGATAAATGAACTCCGAACCACAATCCCGTCTTTTACTTCAGCTTTGGCTAAAAGTCTTCCTGGCGGAGCGTCTATTTTAATGTGATTTTTCGCATGGTAGTCAATCAGGTTTGTCTCAATAGCTAGCTTCGTAAGTGCCAGCGTAGCATGTCCACACATAGTGCTGTACCCTTCGTTATGCATGAAAAAAATACCGAAATCTCCATCCGGTGTTGTGGGTTCAGTGATTACAGCGCCATACATATCAGCATGACCGCGAGGTTCAAACATAGTACCTGTACGAATATAGTCGAGATGCTCCCGAAAATAACTTCTTTTCTCCAGAATTGTTTTCCCCCGAATTTCGGGAAGACCTTCAGTTAGCACCCTCAATGGTTCGCCCCCTGTATGCATGTCTATCGTTTTAATGCACACCCATTCTCTATTCGGGCTGAAGGTGATTTTCTTTCTCATGAATTATTTATTTAAAAATCAACCTTAATACCAATATCTTTCATCAATGCGTTTTTATAGATCGTTTTTGCCATGAACAGATCGAACAGAGCCATACCTACCGACTTAAAAAAAGTTGTCCGTTTAGTATCTATTGTATTGGTTGTATTTATCAGTTTTCCCAATGTAAATATTCTATCTTCTTCAATAAGGTTTTGTTCTAAAGGTAATTTCAGGTCGCCCGTTTCCTTTTTTGCATACGGTGTGTCCACAACAACTTCCTGAATCAAGGAAAACAAACCATCAGGGAATTCTCTCATATATGGTTTGTACGACCCGATTCCAATAAAATGTTTTCCTCTAAGAAGGTCAGGCTCGTCAGGAACAACAGGCTTTTCAGATGTTGTGGCTGTTACAATCACTTCTGAGTTTCGGATACATTCCTCTACGTTTTTTGCAACGACAAACCTGATGTGCGGCAGTAAATTTTGCAGTTCTCCAGTAAATTTGTCTATATGCTTAATATAAGGATCGTAAACAATAACTTGGGTTATTTGCCTGACAAAGGCAGCAAACAACACCTGATGAAACCCTTGCTGTCCGGCGCCTATCAGTCCGAGTGTAGTTGCATTTTTAGGGGTTGTGTACGCAACACCCAGTCCACCGACGGCACCTGTGCGCAAAGAAGTCAGCATAGAACCTTCGAGCAGGGCAAGAGGTTTACCTGTTTGAGCATCGCTTAAAAACAGCGATCCGAAAATGGACGGGATCCCTTTTACATTGTTATCAGGAAAAACAGAAACCAGCTTTGTGCTGATGAATTCTCCACCAAAAGCGGGCATGATTAAAAGAACATTCCCTCCGAAAGCAATATGTGTTCTGTCAGGCATTTCAAAATTTCCTGACTCTTGGGCAATGAGTGAGTCCTCTATCGATTTTACAGCATCAAGTACCGAAATGCTTTTTTTTATATGTTCCCGATTTAAAATGAGCATAACCAAAAATAAAAGGATAAAGGTATCAAATCTGGTTTTATGGGTCGTGTTAAAATGAATAAAGCCCATGTTTTTTTACTGTATTTATCGGTTAAGTCATTTTTTTATTAAAATTAATTGACAATTATCAAATAGAATCTTATATTTGCACAACAATTCAAAGCACTTCTATTTTCAGGGAACTTTTAGGGATAGTTTAGGCTGCCAAAAAGTCATTTTTCACACAAGCATTTAAGAGTTAGCTAATAGCTGGGTTATATCCAGATAGGTAAGATAAACAATTTAATCCTGCTTTAGGTGTTAAATTGAAATGACACAAAGCAAGCAACCGGCAGGTGGGCAAATTTATTTTGTCTGCCTGCTTTGCTGTTTTATGGAATAAAAAAGGTAAAAAGATTTGGATTTATAAAAAATTGTATATCTTTGTATTGCTTGTTTTGTTTGTTTTTCATAATTGGGCCCACTCGAATGGTTTACTATTAGGGTGGGTTTTTTTTATCCTGCCCTTTAAACAGCTTCTGATAAATCGATTTAATTGAGCAAAACTGCTTAAACTACTGTAACTTTTTTATTTATCTGGAGTATATAAGATTGCTTGTTTTGTTTGTTTTTCATAATTGTAACCCGTCTGGCTTTTTGTTAGATGGGTTTTTTCTTGCATCAATTTACCGCAATTTCCTGTATTTTTACAAGATAATATTACGAAAGGGGGAATAACTCTCCGGAATAAACAGCATAATTGGATGGTCAGATCCGAATTCAACGTAAGCCGTCTGAATGAGCAGACAGCTACAAATATCTTCTATAAGTTATACGGGATTGTCGGAACGGCCACCGCAATGCAGGGTGAGTTGGATTTCAATTACCGTATACATTCTACAGAAGGGTCTTATATTTTAAAAGTCAGCAGGCCGGATGCTGACGAACAGTTTATAGAGTTTCAGACAGATATTTTAAATTATATAGAGCAATTTCCTTCCGACATAACAGCGCCTGTAGTTATGAGAAATAAACAGGGGAGTTTTGTCAGTAGCATAGTGGATAAGGAGGGAAACATCAGGTATGTCAGACTGTATACGTGGATTGAGGGTAGCTTGTGGTCCTCAGTAAGCCCTCATACAGACAAACTGTTGTATTCACTAGGAAAAGAATCTGCAAAACTCACAAAAATACTTCATGGTTATGACCATCCGGTAGCGCACCGTGAATTTGAGTGGGATATTTCGCAGGCTGAATGGACTATAAAATATGTGGACTTGCTGGATGCTGACATAAGGCATATAGCCAGGCATTTTCAGGAAAGGTTTCTTGAATCGAGACATTTATTGGCAACATTACGTAAAGGAGTTGTTCATAATGATGCGAACGACCGCAATATTATTGTATCACATAATCCTGCAGAGCAAGTTGTTCTATCTATTATTGATTATGGTGACGCAATTTATACGGAACTGATCAATAACCTGGCTGTAACCGTAGCCTACGCCGTAATGGAAAAACCGGAACCTCTACAAGCTGCCTTACCAGTAATAAAAGGGTATCATGAACAATTTCCTTTGGAGGAGGGTGAACTGACATTATTACATATGCTGGTGGCCATGCGGCTTGTCATAAGCCTGACTAAATCTGCCATTAACAAAGAGAAAGAACCGGATAATACGTATCTGCAAATTAGTGAAGAACCAGCTAAG
>DGOT01000008.1:3943-7194 GCA_002389465.1 Bacteroidales bacterium UBA4459
TTAACGAGATATTTAATCCGATAAAACGAATAGTGATGGATAAAGAAGAAAAGGCAATAGTTGAGCTTATCCTGTATCGAAAGAAACATATCGGTAAAAGCCTCAGTTTGTCGTATGACAAACCTTTAAAGATTGTGCGTGGCAAAGGTGTTTTTTTAATAGACCATACGGGCCGAAAATACCTGGATACTGTAAATAATGTGGCACACGTAGGGCATGAACATCCCCGTGTTGTGAAGGCCGGACAGAAACAAATGGCGGTGCTGAACACCAATACACGCTATCTTCACGACAATATAATAGCATTTGTCAGAGAATTGCTGGAAACATTTCCGGAAAACTTATCCGTAGCGCATTTTGTAAATTCCGGAAGCGAAGCTAATGAACTTGCTTTACGTATGGCGAAAGCCTTTACCGGGCAGAAGGATATGATTGCCATTGAAATGGGCTATCATGGAAATACCAGTGCCTGTATTGACATCAGTTCTTACAAATTTGACAGAAAGGGAGGTGCAGGTTGTCCTGAACATACGCATATCGTGCCCATGCCGGATAGCTACAGGGGAATTTACCGGGGTAAAGACACAGCAAAGAAATATGCAGCACACATACAGGAGCAAATAAAAATAATTAAAGAAAAGGGCAGGGGAGTTGCCGCCTTCATCAGCGAAAGCATCATGAGTTGCGGAGGGCAGATCGAGTTGCCGAAGCACTATCTGGAACTGGCTTATAAGATCGTCAGGGAGTCTGGTGGCGTTTGCATTGCAGACGAAGTGCAGGTAGGATGCGGAAGGCTTGGTAGTGCTTTTTGGGGATTTGAGTTGCACGATGTTGTTCCTGATATCGTAACAATTGGCAAACCCATCGGCAACGGTCACCCGTTAGCAGTTGTGGTGAGTACACGGGAAGTGGCTGATGCATTTGCAAATGGAATGGAGTATTTCAATACATTCGGGGGAAATCCTGTTTCGTGCGCGATAGGTCTCGAGGTACTGCGTGTAATCAAAGAAGAGGGATTGCAGGAGAATGCCTTGCTTGTGGGGGATTACCTTAAGAGGGGATTACTACAACTGCAAAAGAAATTTCCCATCATAGGAGATGTACGGGGAAAGGGACTTTTTCTGGGCTTTGAACTGAACGGAGAGAATAAAACCCCTCTGGGACATAAAGCTGCCTACCTTATAAACCGGATGAAGGAACTTGGTATATTGATGAGTTCTGATGGACCCGATGAGAATGTGATAAAGATAAAACCACCACTGGTGTTTTCAACTAAAAATGCCGATGAGTTGCTGAGCATGTTGAACCGTGTGTTTAAGGAAAAGTACATGCTTTAAAGTTTTAAAGAGGCGGTTGTTTCTTGTACTTGATTTAATTCATACCGTTATCCATTTGGAAACAAGCACATTCCGTTTTTTTAACGATAACTTATATAAAAAGCTTTATCTGGTTTTTCTATTTATTGTATTTTCAATTCATCAGAATTAATTACCTTTCGCCTCACAATTGATCACCTTGTCATATGCTAAGAACCAAACGCAAGGCTACACTCCTTGAAGCAATCACACCTATTGTGTTTTTGATTGTCCTGTTAAGTTTGAATGTTATCCTGTTTGAGGATACACTGGAAGGTTCAAATCAGATTGCTCTTATGACGGCTGCTGCATTGGCGGGGATTATAGGTCTGCGAATGGGCTATACCTGGACCGAGATGAGGAAGCAGATCGTGAAGACGATCAGTACAGCCATGCCAGCGATTCTGATCTTATTACTTATTGGGGCCTTGTCCGGAACATGGCTGATCAGCGGTGTAATTCCTGCACTTATCTATTACGGGCTGGATGTGCTAAACCCGACTATCTTTCTGTTTGCCGCCGTGGTGATCAGCGGAATTGTCTCGCTGGCAACGGGAAGCTCATGGTCAACCATTGCCACTATTGGCATGGCTTTGCTGGGGATTGGCGATGCTATGGGGATTGATAAAGCTATTGTTGCCGGTGCTATCGTTTCGGGAGCTTACTTTGGAGATAAAATGTCGCCACTTTCCGACACTACCAACCTGGCACCTGCTGTTGCCGGAACCGACTTGTTTACACACATTCGTTATATGATGTACACTACGGTTCCGTCAATGACCATCACCCTGATTATTTTCCTGATTATGGGCTTCTCGATCCATACGGGAGATGTTGAGACACATGGTGTGGCCGTGCAAGAGGCTATTAAAAACACTTTTCATATAACACCATGGCTTTTTCTGGTTCCTATTTTTTTATTTGTTGTCATTATGAAGAAAGTGCAGCCCCTGCCAGCCCTTGCTGTCGGGGTATTGCTGGGAGCCGTCTTTGCTGTTATATTCCAACCGCAGATATTAGAGGGCTTGTATAACGGGGAAGGTAACTATTTTAAGATCGCTTACATTGTAGTAATGAAAGCTATTTACGGGCAAACAAATATTATTACTCAAGATCCTGCTATGAACGAACTTTTTACTTCGGGAGGAATGTCCGGTATGCTGGATACTATCTGGTTAATTATCTCAGCCATGATCTTTGGAGGAATCATGGAATCTATCGGTATGCTGCGCAAGATTACCCTGTCCGTTTTAAAACTGATTAAAACCGATGGCTCGCTTATCGGTTCCACAGCAATCAGCTGCGTCTTTTTTAACATTACCGCATCCGACCAGTATATCTCCATAGTCATTCCGGGCGAGATGTACAAAGAAGCATATAAAGATCGTGGGTTAAAGCCCGAAGTGTTGAGCCGGACGCTGGAAGATTCCGGAACGGTCACTTCCGTATTAATCCCGTGGAATACCGGTGGTGCCACCCAGGCCAGAATTCTGGGAGTTCCGACAATATCCTATCTGCCCTATGCTTTCTTTAACCTGATCAGCCCACTGATGACCATTTTGTTTGGCTACCTTAACATAAAGATCAGAAGGTATAAGGATAAAAAGATGAGTTAGTTCCGGATTACCCGGCTTTAGCATACATCAACACCTCTCATATCTTTCCCTGTATTCTATTTTAAATCTTTAGTCTCTTCAAGCCATGCATTCAGCATATTTTGTTCCTCATCATTCAGGTCTTCCGGATTAGTTTCAGCCATTGCCTGATCAACATTTTTTTTGAAATAGGTAACAAAAGCAGGGTTTATATATTTTCTGTCTAAATATAACCAGTAAGGTAAAAAGCTCCACCATCTATTTTTGTGGCTCATCAGGTAAGCATGCTCAGTTTCAATTA
>DGOT01000008.1:7298-12174 GCA_002389465.1 Bacteroidales bacterium UBA4459
GGTACCTTTTTAACAATCAGTTTCCACTTTAGGGAAGGCAGGTGGAAATATATATAAAACAGATCGTATTTGCTCAATGTAGCCACATGTGTGTGTTCAACAGGATCGAAAGACTTGTTTTGAATGTATCTCAATTGATAATCTTCTTTATTGATGTCGGAATTCATTTTCATGAGACTAAAAGAGTTCTGTCGGCTTGTATTGCCTGGTATAAAGGTAAATATAAAAAGGAGATGCTACTTAACGGAAACCTGTTTTCGGAGGAATTATTTTTACGCCTGACGTTCCCTTACTCCTTTGCCATAGATGAGTTACCTGCAAGCCAGCCGGTAGAATAGGCTATCTGTAGGTTATAGCCGCCGGTTTCGGCATCAAGGTCGATCAACTCGCCTGCAAAATAGAGTCCCGTTACCAGTTTCGACTCCATTGTTTTAGTTGATATTTCGCTGGTAGAAACACCTCCGGCTGTAATGATCGCTTCTTTGAATGACCGATGCCCGGAAATGCTGAAACGCAGGTTTTTAAGCAGGTATCGGAGATGTTTCCGTTCTTTGGATGAAACCTGGTGACATACTTTTTCAGGGTCTAGTTCCAACAGATCAATAAAAACAGGTATCATACTCGATGGTAACCAAAAGCGAAAAATATTTCCAACCTTTTTCTTACCATGCTCATTCAGGTCGCGAAGCAGGCGCTTGTCAAGCTTTTGCTCGTCAAGGGCAGGTTTCAGATCAATGGAGATGTCCACTTTATTGTTTTTGTGCAATTCATCAACCACGGTTCTGCTCAGGGTAAGTATGATGGGTCCGGACAAGCCGAAATGCGTAAAGAGCATCTCACCAAAGGCTTCTCCTGATTTTTTATCATTCACCCAAACAGAAATCTTAACATTTTTCAATGCAAGGCCCTGCAATTTTTTAGCTACGATACCTTCTGTTTCAAGAGGGACGAGTGCTGGTTTTGGTGGGACAATGGAATGTCCTGCCTTTTTTGCAAGTTGATAACCGTCTCCGGTAGATCCCGTGGCAGGATACGATGTACCACCGGTTGCGAGGACCACCTTTAGAGCTGTAATTTCTTTTCCGTTTGCCTGCACCCCGTAAACTGTATCATTTTCAACAAGCAGTTTCTCCACTTTTTGGTTACAGCGGATATCTACGCTCAACTCTTCTACCCATGCCAACAGCGCCCGCAGCACTTCTGAGGCTTTGTTGCCAGTAGGAAAATAGCGCCCACCCCGCTCCAGGGTGATATCCACACCGTATTTTTCCAGTAATGTAATGATATCATTGGAATAGTACTGCGAAAATGAATTTCGCAGAAAGCGGCCTTTCGGGTAAACATGTTTAAGAAATTCTGGTATTTCAGCACTATTGGTGATGTTACACCTGCCTTTCCCTGTAATCAGTAGCTTACGACCCGGTTGCTCCATTTTTTCCAGCACCAGCACCTTTCCGCCCAGTTCAGCTGCCCGTCCTGCTGCCAACAAACCAGCAGGGCCTGCGCCAACCACTATTACATCAAACTTGCTCATGCGGTGCAAAGGTAGGTTTTACAGGATAATAATTGTAAACTTTCAATAGCGATTAATTCCTGACCTTATCAGTTTTAGTTTAAGAATACAAATACCCTACCTTCTAGTACGAAATTCCGATTATTTTACAATATTTTGATATATGTTGCGGGCGGGATTATTTCATGATCCCTGTGGCTCCATCCTGAAAAAGCAAAAGCCTTTTTCGCTGGCGCGAAAACTGGTCTTTTTTCATGCTTTGGCTTTTGAAAATAAATTTTCAAACCGGCGCATGAAAAAAGCCCGTCACATCCGTGACAGGCTTTTTCTCTTATCTGTGATCCGGGCGGGATTCGAACCCACGACCCGCAGCTTAGAAGGCTGCTGCTCTATCCAACTGAGCTACCGGACCAAAAGCGGCTGCAAAAATAATAAAGTATTGATAGCTACGCAAAATTAAATGAGTGCCGCATATAAAACTTCCACCGGATGTACTGCCTTTCTGCCCGTCCCATCTTTGATCTGGTGGCGGCAGGAGGTTCCCGGCGCAGCAATAAGTGTTTCGGCTCCTGCTTTTCTGACAGCAGGAAATAAAACCAGTTCACCTATTCTCATAGATAGCTCGTAATGTTCTTTTTCGAAACCGAAACTTCCTGCCATACCACAACATCCCGAGGGAATTTCTTCTGCCGTATAGTTTTCCGGGAAGTTAAGAACAAACAGGGTAGGGGCAGTAGAGGCCAGCGACTTCTGGTGGCAGTGGCCGTGCAGTTTTATCTGCTTTACTTCTTTGGAAAAACGTTCTTTTTTTATGCGTCCGGCTTTCATTTCCCGCTCCAGAAATTCGTCGATCATAAGTGTACGGGAAGCCAATTTCCCGGAAGCATCTTTCAATTGCTTATTTACTAATTCAGGGTATTCATCCCTGAATGTTAATATCGCAGAGGGTTCGATGCCCACAAGAGGTGTTTCATCCGTAATTTTTTCCTTGAGCAATGCCACGTTTTTGTTAGCGATCTTTTGGGCCTTGCGAACAAGCCCTTTGGACAGATAAGTCCGGGCACTCTCTGCATGCTTCGGAATAACTACTTCATATCCTAGTTTATGAAGTAGCAAAATGGCTTTGATGCCGATATCCGTATCGTTGAAGCGAGTGAATTCATCATTAAAAAGATACACCCTGCCGTTGGGGAAATCACTGCGGTCAGCCGAATGCTTTTGCAGCCATTTCTCTAACCGTATTTTTGAGAGCAAAGGAAACTTCCGCTTTTTGGAGAATCCGATCATCCCGGCTGTAAAAGAGGCAAGCGTGTTATTTTGGTTGACGAAGTTATACAATCGCGGAAACCAGCTACCAAGGTAATTTATTCGGGAAATATGGGCCACCAGGCGTGAACGTAACGGTACCCCATGATCGTCATAATAATGCTGCAGGAATTCGGCTTTCAATTTAGTGACGTCAATGCTGGATGGGCATTCCGATTTACAGGCCTTACACGAAAGGCATAATTCCATGGCTTCGTATATTTCCCTGTGATCGAACGGATTGCTTTTTGGCGAGTTTGTCAAAAATTCGCGCAGAATATTGGCTCGGGCCCTGGTCGTATTTCGTTCGTCTCTGGTAGCCATATAGCTGGGACACATGGTGCCACCGATTATTTCACTTTTTCGGCAGACACCGGAACCGTTGCATTTTTCTGTGGCTCGTAATATTCCCAGCTCATTGGAGAAGTCGAAAATCGTTTTAATTTCTTTTACTTCTTGTCCCGGTTTGCAGCGCAGGCTAGTATTCATAACCGGTGTGTCCACGATTTTTCCCGGGTTGAAAATATATGCCGGATCCCAAGCTGTTTTGATATCCCTTAACAGCTCATAATTATGCTGCCCGATAACAATCGGAATGAACTCCCCCCGGAGTCGGCCATCTCCATGCTCACCGCTCAGCGACCCCCTGTATTTTTTAACCAGATGGGCCGTATCTTTTGCTATACTGCGAAAGATCTGTACGTCTTCTTCCAGCTTTAAATTCAGAATGGGACGCAGGTGCAGTTCGCCGGTAGCAATGTGTGCATGATAAACACATGCTCTGTTATACTTTTTGAGGAGATTGTCAAATTCTTCTATATAAGCAGGCAATTTCTCAGGATTAATGGCTGTATCCTCAACAACCGCCACAGGTTTGGCGTCTCCTTTCATGTTGCTTAAAACACCTAGGCCCGCTTTGCGCAGATCCCACACTTTTGTAATATCCGCACCACGGATAACAGGAAAATGAAGGCCAAATTGTTCTTTCTTCATTTCCCGCTCTATCGCCTTTATCTTTTCTTCCAGAGCAGCTAACTTATGTTCGGCAAATTCGATAATAAGAATAGCACCCGGGTCATCCTTGATGAAGAAGCGGTTTTTAGCTTGCTGGATGTTGTCTTTGGTAAGGTCGAGAATGGCTTTATCCATCAGTTCGACAGCCACTGGCTTATGTTTTAGCGCAATCAAATTGCCATGGAGCGCTTCCTGCACACTGTTGAGATGGACACAAACAAGGGCATTGTGTTCCGGTGGAAGTTCTACCAGATGCAGTTTTATTTCTGTGGAAAAAGCCAGGGTTCCTTCGGATCCGGCCAGTATTTTAGCAAAGTTAAAAGGGCTTCCGTTCTGGTTAAAAGGATCGGTGTCGATTAACAGGTCAAGCGCATAACCGGTATTGCGGCGTTTGATCTCAGGGTCAGGGAATTCATCGTGGATCTTTTTCCGGTTATCAGCGCTGTCCAGTATTTGTTTTATGTTTTGGTAAATCCTGCTTTCCAGTTTGTCACCTTTGCATTTTTCTTCAAATGCCATTTTGTTCAGTTGACCGAACACAACTTCGGAACCATCACTCAAAAGGGCTTTTATTTCCAGCGTATGTTCCCTTGTGCTGCCAAAAACCAGCGAATGCGCACCGCAGGCATTGTTGCCAACCATGCCGCCTATCATGCAACGGTTGGAAGTGGAGGTTTCGGGACCGAAGAACAATCCGTGGCTTTTCAGAATGAGGTTAAGTTCATCAAGTACAACGCCCGGTTCAACACGTACCCATTTTTCCTCCACGTTAATTTCAAGGATTTTCGTAATATGTTTTGATACATCGACAACGATTCCATTTCCAACTACTTGCCCTGCCAGCGAAGTGCCTGCTGTGCGCGGAATTAGAGAGGTATGGTTTTCATGAGCAAAAAGGATCAGTTTTTTGATGTCCTGCGTATTTTTCGGATAACAAACAGCAGCAGGTATTTCGCGGTAAGCCGATGCATCCGTGGCATACATTAAGCGGATCGCTTCATCAAAAAACAATTCACCTTCCAGCTTATGCTGAAGTTGCTTAAG
>DGOT01000008.1:12351-12505 GCA_002389465.1 Bacteroidales bacterium UBA4459
TTTAAAACACATTTTAGTCGTTGTAGTGGCCTATATTTGTGGTTATTATTTTACGTCTCTTTTTCATGAACCCACATCATTGGTTGGTGGGCTCTGGGCTGCAATCTCAGCGATTATTGTGTTGGAAGCCTCACATGAGAAAACTTACACATCA
>DGOT01000294.1:0-159 GCA_002389465.1 Bacteroidales bacterium UBA4459
TCAATGAACAGCAAAACCTCGACATAATCATCGGAATTACCCTAAGAAACAGTGGAATAACCCTTCCGTACTATTACCAGGTAGTGCGCGAACTGAAGGACACAACAATGGTTCTGAAGTCATCAGCTGCTAGTGAAAGCGTCCTTTCAGGAAGGTATA
>DGOT01000294.1:224-5932 GCA_002389465.1 Bacteroidales bacterium UBA4459
TTCATTTTCACACTTATCATTCTGCTAGCTTTTGGGATGACGTTGTACTTTATGCAAAAGCAGAAAAAAATATCTGATATAAAATCCGACTTCATCAACAACATGACACATGAATTTAAAACACCCATTGCCACCATATCACTGGCTACCGACACGATGAGTTCGCCCAAGATACTGGATGATGAGAAAGAGATAAAACATTACCTGCAGATCATCAGGCAAGAGAATAAAAGGATGAACAAACAGGTGGAGCATGTACTGCAAATGGCTCTTATCGAGAACAACAACTTCCAACTGGATCTCCGGCTAACAGATGCACATCAAGCAATTGACAACGTGATCCGTGCGGCAGATGTGAGCATCAAGAAGAAAGAAGGACGGATTGTTTCGATATTGCGGGCCCGCTGTTCAACCATCCCTTTGGATGAAATTCATTTTGCCAATGTTATGACAAACATTATCGACAACGCGATCAAGTATAATGAAAACCCACCGGACATTCTGATTGAAACCTATAACAAAAACGACCTTCTTTACATTCGGGTATCGGATAACGGAATTGGCATGAACAGGGAAGTGCAAAAGCATATTTTCGATAAATTTTACCGGAAACCCGAAGGAAACATCCATAACGTAAAAGGTTTCGGCCTCGGCTTAAGTTATGTAAAAGCCATCGTTGAAGCTCAGGGAGGCACCATCTCTGTCAGTAGTGAACCACGCAACGGCAGCACTTTTACTTTAGCCTTTAATTGTTAAATTGCGGCAAATGAAGAAGAAAATCCTTTTAGTTGAAGATGACTTAAATTTCGGAACCGTACTAAAATCGTACCTGGAATTGAATGGAATGCTTGTTGACTGGGTAGAGGACGGAAAGGATGCTGTGATCAGATTTGAACAAAAAGCTTATAATCTTGTGCTGCTGGATGTGATGCTTCCGAATGTGGATGGCTTTACCATTGCCCGGGAAATCAGAAAGAAAGACGGGAAAATCCCGTTCATCTTTATTACGGCCAAAACATTGCGGGATGATATTGTGGAAGGCTACAAAACCGGCGCCGACGATTATATTACCAAGCCATTTGATTCCGAAATATTACTTTATAAAATAAAGGCGATCTTAAACCGGGGCCAGGCGAACCAACAGGAAATTGAGACTGAGGTATACAAATTAGGCATTTTTACATTCGACTACCGGGCCAGGCAACTGACATCAGATGTGAAAGGAAAGAAGCGGTCACTCTCACCTAAAGAAAGCGAATTACTCAAGTTATTACTTAATCACAAAGGCGAAGTTTTACTGAAAAGTCTGGCGCTCAACCGCATTTGGGGTGATGCCAACTATTTCACAACCCGAAGCATGGATGTGTATATTGCCAAATTGCGGAAATACCTGTCAGAAGACCCTTCGATTAAGATCATTACGCTGCACGGGGCAGGGTACCGGTTGATTGATAACAGCAATAAGGAAAAATAAGTTAATACACTACTAGTTTTTTAACCATTCTGTATTTTCCTGTACGCAGAACACTGTAATAGATACCTTTGGGTAAATAGCTTGTATTAGAACCCACCTGATGTGTTCCGGCTGCCATTTTCTCCTCCAGAATAGTTGCTATTTCTCTACCGTTCACATCATACAACTTCAAACTTACAGATACAGGATCCTCCAGGCTGAATTTAAAATGTACTGTTGACCTTGCCGGGTTAGGAAATACAACAAAATTCATTTGATTATCTGTCGCATCCAGCGTACCCAGCAGATCAGGCAGAAGTGCAAAAGTTGTGGTAGCTGTGGCGCCATTTCCCCAGTTGTCCCATAGATCCATCTTTACATAATAAGCTCCGGGATCAACTCCATGGGTATTCCAATTCACAAGCACATCGTCTCGTACTTCCATATAATTTGTATCTCCAATCATTTGCCAGGAAGTATCTCCTTCTTTTTGGTAATACATCAGGTAATAACCGAAATCCATCAGCGTACTCTCACTCCCTTTGTCAATCCATGCCGACCCCGTAATGGGAACTGTTGCATTCTGATAACCCGTAGCAGGGCCCGATATATTGGCCATCCAGACTACCGCTCCGGGATCGTATGTCGGCGTTTCAGAAATATTAGACTGGATCAGCATCATGATCGAATTATCCAATGCCTGAACAAGTCCGTTCATCTGTGTTGAGAAGGCAAATATGAGTATGCTCTCATTTGTACTTCGCAAAGGAGACATGAGCGATGACATACCCGAGACAAGTAATGTTGTGTCACCAGCCCACAAATACCCTCCACTTCCATCGCAGAAATAATTAAAAGCGTTTACTTCGGAATGTCCCATGACACCTATCTCTCCTAGAATACATCCTTCAACGTCAACATAAACATTATCAAACGAATACAGGCTCCATGTCATCACATCGCAATTGACCAAATGAAAATTTCTGTCGCTCAGTAACACGGTGAAGTCTCCGTAATGGCTGTTGTTTACCAAGCCACTAACTTCGGTCGAATCGGTTCCTTCAAACCATAATCCGATAGTCCGAATATCCGAATTCGACACGATAACATCCGATCCGCCCGAAGGCATCAAACCCCACATCACTTCTGTGCAATTATCAATCAGAATGTCATAACCAATGCCACTCACACCGCTTTGCTGGTCGTTAAATTCATAATGAGCAACAAATTCTCCATCCGGAAACTCAATATCAGCTACAGATCCCTCACCCATCTGGTGCCACAACAGGATTGTTTCCGCATTTCTAATCTCCAGACGCACATCGTCATCAATGATAAACTCCCCGGCTACATCCATCGAATCAATTATTATTTCAGACTCCTGGTACATACCAACAGTTGAAAAGTCAGGTTTATTGACATGATCAAATTCCAGTACCGATGTTCCAACTGTGGCCATATTGTGTACCATTCCGCCAAAGTCGAGTGTCGAATTCCTGAAATGCATTTCCGAGTTACCCGTAAGTAAGAGAATACGCTGGTAAAAATAATCCTGTGGAAAATACAGATAGGACGAATCGGCGATTACCTGCGCGTTTTCGGTCGTTATTATATCTCCCAGAATTGTTGCATGGGCTCCGATGAAACGTAGCACCCCATCGCCAATAACAAGGATAGGCCCAGCATGAAGCCATTCCGAGTCAATCACGAATTCTTCGCCGGGCTCAAAGCCAATAACCAGTGTATCTCCAAGAGAAATTGTGTCGACTGAACGGGCTGTTTTTGCTACAGATGCTTCCATAGCGTTCATCTTTTTCCTAAGAACCGTAAATGCCTGTTGAAGTGAACGCTGAGGCTCAGCATCAGATGCTACTATCGAATTTTGTTTCGTCAGCAGCGGAGATCTTTCTTTTTGCAGTTGTTCATTCAGCTCCCGGTTTACCAATATCAGTTTCTCTGAAAACCGGAAAGGAACATTATTTTGCTGTGCATTTACGCTTATTGCACTTAAAAACAAACAGATACTTAACCCGAACAACAATTTCTTTCTGATACTCATAAGATTTGTTTAATAAGGTAAATTATTTACTCCGCACCACCTTTTCAACACCCTGAATTTTTTTCAGTTTATAGATCAACTGGTTCAGGTGCTCGTGGTCATGTACCATAACGGTTACAAAACCTTCAAATCGTTTTCCTTTGGTTTTAAAATTGATGGAACGCATATTCACACGCAGGTCATCAGTAATTACTTTGGTTATGGAACCTACAATGCCCAGCTCATCCCTACCCGTAATTTTCAGGTTGATAACGGAAGGCGCCAGTTCTTTTGAATGCAACCATTTTACCGGCATCACCCGGTACGAATACAACTCATGAAGTCTGCGGGCGTTCGGACAGTTATGCCTGTGAATGGTAATTCCGCCTTGTGTTGTCACAAAGCCGAATACACTGTCGCCCGGGATGGGATTACAGCATTTAGCTAGACGGTAGTTTACATTTTTTAAATTTTCCCCGATGAACAGTATTTCTTCGTCCTGTTTTCCTTCAGCAGTAGCTTTTGTTTCTTTTGCCTGCTCCGGCACTTCAGGCCTTTGCTTGTTGCGTTCAGCCTCCACAAACCGCAGTAATACTTTCTTAATTTCCAGCAGGTCAAGCTTCTCCTTGGCGATCATGTAATACAGATCAATACCTGTTTCAAGTTTAAAATGACGCACGAGCATATTGATCAAGTCTTCCGAACTTTTAATCTTCCAGTTCTTCAACTTTCGGTTCAGCATCTCCTTGCCTATTTCGGCTTCTTTATATTTATGCTCTTTCAATTGCCGCTTGATATGTCCCTGGGCTTTTCCGGTAGCGACAAATGCCAGCCAATCAAGTTTTGGCGTTTGATTTTTGGACGTGAGGATATCCACTTTTTCGCCATTTTGTAAAACATACCTGATGGGTACCGCTTTTCCGTTAATAATCGCTCCTTTGCACCGTGAACCCACATCGGTATGTATTTCGTAAGCAAAATCGAGTACCGTTGCACCTACAGGCAGCTGTTTCAGATCACCTTTTGGCGTGAAAACAAATATATTTTTCTTCTTACTGTCATCGTCAGTTTTATAGGCAAGGTCATGCTTAATCTGGTCCGGGTTTTCAAGAATATCGCGTACCTGGGTAAGCCAGTTTTCTGTATTCTTTTTTTTCATCACACCTTTATATTGCCAGTGTGCTGCCTGGCCCCGCTCAGCTACATCGTCCATCCGTTCCGTACGTATCTGCACTTCCACAAATTTATTTCGTGAACCTTTTACCGTTGTATGTAACGACTCGTAGCCGCTTGCTTTCGGTGTAGATATCCAGTCGCGCAAACGCTTTGGGTCGGGTTGATAAAGGTCGGTGACAATGGAATACACCTTCCAGCAGATTTCTTTTTCTTTATGCAGCTTGGATTTCAGGATGATCCTAACAGCAAAAAGGTCATAGACTTCCTCAAGATCAACATTCTGCCTCTTCATTTTCGCCCAGATGGAAGGAACGGATTTCGTCCGCCATTTAATGTTTGCATCGATTCCCTGTTTGATAAGTTCCCGCTCAATGGGAGCAACAAACTCTTTGATGTACAGGTCGCGTTTGGTTTTTGTTTCCTTGATTTTTTTTTCGATCTCCCTAAAAGTATCCGGGTATTCGAAGAGCATCACCCGCTCTTCCATCTCTGTTTTTATCTTATACAAACCTAACCGATGAGCAATTGGTATATATAAATGCTTGACTTCGTTTATAATTTGCTCTTTGTTCTCCCCGAGAAAATCCAGATGCCTGATATCGTACAGCCGGTGTGCCAGATGTATCAATACAACACGTATATCATCCACCAACGAAAGGAAGAGTGTGCGGAAAGTTTCCGACTGGAAAGAAATGCGCTCGGTATGGAAATCGTCCAGGCTGTTATATCCTTCTATAATCTCAGCTACCTGGTCGCCAAAATCCTGCCTGATCTTTGCCAGGGTATAGTCTGATTTCAGGTTGATGTTGTGCAGAATGGAACATATCACGGAAGTTGCTCCAAGGCCTATCTCTCCTACTGCAATAATGGCCACTTCCAGATTGTGAAAGATAAACGGTTTTCCGTTGACCAACTTTTCGTCACGATATATTTCGCAGGCTATGTCAAATGCTTTTCTGATTTTAGCCTTTTCTGTATCGGGTATATTTTCATTACCGCTGCTCAGTAAATTCGTATATTTTTTTTCTATTTCAGCATTTC
>DGOT01000145.1:0-3327 GCA_002389465.1 Bacteroidales bacterium UBA4459
CAGGTGGTCAATACTGCAGGCACCAGGTCGGGTGCATCGCTGAAGTTGTAGGTAAAATGATCGGTAGTTTTTCCTGATTTTGTAAGACGCACGCCGTTTTTTTCTGTTGTTGTCTGTACGCCTAACTTTTCAAAGATCTTCTGTACACTGCTGTCACCTTGCACGCTGTCCTCTGAAAATCCTCTCAGCAAAATGTCTGCTTTGTCAGCGAGGGCAACTGCTTCATACAAATAGGAAGCCGAACTCCAGTCGGGCTCAACAGCCGTGTCTTTTATCCGGTAGTACGAAGGGTTCACCCTGACCGAATGAGTGTCAAGTTCCACCCTTACGCCAAAATTTTCCATCAGCTTCTTGGTCATTTCAATATACGGAAACGAAACCGGTTTTTCGGAAAAACGAATGTGGAGTCCCAGGTTTGTCACCGGTGCAATCATCATCAGTGAGGAAATAAACTGGCTGCTGACAGAGGCATCCATTTCCAGAGTGCCGCCAAGAAGCGTGCCCCCTTTTATCAGCAGGGGTGGATAGCCGGTCTTTTCGGTGTACGTGATAACGGCACCCATTCCCTTTAATGCGTCCACAAGTATTTCAATCGGGCGGTTTTTCATACGGCTGCTGCCGGTGAGCAACCAATTACCTTGCTTGATGGTAAGAAAAGAACTCAGAAAGCGCATGACTGTGCCGGCGTTTTCGGCATTGACCACAAGCGGAAGACGCTGCAGAGAGCATGATCCAACAAGTTCAAGGTAATACTGCAACCGGAGTGTGTCGTCAGCCTCCGAAAGATTTTCAAATGAGAATTTTTCATTAGGTACACCTGACAGTTCAGACATGATGAGCATACGGTTGCTAATGCTTTTGGAGCCGGAGATGTTCAGTTCGCCCGTAAGTGTGGCGCTGTTCCTTTTTAATGTAATTTTATTCAATGTGCTGCGTGTCTGTTTATGTAATATTTTAAACTGTCAACGATCAGGTCAAAGTCCACTTCCACATCATGTGTTGCTTTGCCTAGCTTCCTGATCAGGCTGAATTTAAGCTTCCCTTCCCGTACTTTCTTGTCTTGTTTCATCAGGTCCGTCAGCTCGGGGATCATAGCTTCGGTAAGGTCAAATTTTCCGAAGTTCAGGTCGATCATGGAAACAATCTCCTGAGAGCGTGTACAATCCATCTCGAAAATTTTAGAAGATAGCCACGTTTCGCAGATCATACCTGCAGCTACAGCCTGTCCGTGCGTTACCGGATGATCATAGTTCAGGTAATGACTCTCGATGGCATGTCCGATTGTATGTCCGAAATTCAGGTTTTTTCTGATGCCTTTTTCCAGAGCATCGTACTGGACAATGTCAATCTTATCCCTGGCTGCCCTGCTGATGATGTTGTTCCATTCAGCAATAGCACGGTAGTTTTTCCCTGCCAGCATATACCATAACTCGCGGTCCATAATCAGGCCGTATTTCATAACTTCGGCAAAGCCCGATTGCCATTGTATGTCCTCCAGAGTGTTCAGGAATACAGGGTCGATGACTACGGATAAGGGATGGGCAAACAAGCCCACCTGGTTTTTATAGCCTTCGAAGTCAACTCCCGTCTTCCCTCCTATGGCAGCATCAGCCATGCCCAGCAATGTGGTTGGATAGTTTATGAACGAAATGCCTCTCTTGTAAGTGGAGGCGGCAAATCCGCCAATATCCGTAATAACGCCACCGCCCAGGTTGATGAACAAAGCATCCCTGGCGATCTTCAGATCAGTCAGCTTATTCCAGATATAAATGGCCTGATCCAGGTTTTTCTGCTTCTCACCGCTTTTAACAACGATCACATGGTCGATTTCAATCTCCGGCAAATGATCCCTGAATACCGGAAGGCAATGCTTCTCTGTGTTTTCATCCACCAGTATGATGATCCGGTTGTATTTTTTCAGCCGTTTCTCCGACAGGGCAAGGGCTCCTTCCCCAATCACATAAGAAACAGGTTTCGTGTCTAATAAAATAGGTGATCTACTCATGGCAGCAAAGATATAAGAGTAAATAGTACAGACAAACCGAATGAGTGAATAAATATCATATGTTTACTGCTTAGCGGAAGGCTGCCATCAATAAGTCCAGGTCGCGGAAAGAAATGTCAAACATATCGCTGATGTATTTGTTTGTCATCATCCCGTTGTAAATATAGATACCTTTGGAAAAAGCATGATCAATTTTCAGGAACCGGTCGATGCCGCCGGCATCCGAGATGTTCAGCAGAAGAGGCGTCAGGAAGTTGCTCAGCGAATAGGAAGCTGTATGGGGCACCCGTGATGCAATGTTCGGAACACAATAATGCGTGATGCCGTGTACCTGGTAAACCGGTTGCTCGTGCGATGTAGCCCTGGAGGTTTCAAAACAGCCTCCCTGGTCGATACTTACATCAACGATTACTGATCCGGGCCGCATTTGCCGTATCATTTCTTCGCTCACAAAACAGGGAGCTACACCGGCATCCGAATGTTTGGCGGCGATAACCACATCGGCTTCCTTCATGGCTTTCATTAAAACCTTGGGCTGTAATATAGAAGTAAACACCCTGTTCCCCAGGTTGTTTTGCACCGAACGGAGTTTGTAAATGGAATTATCAAATATTTTAACGAAAGCGCCCATGCCCAGTGCTGTTCTGGCAGCATATTCGGCTACGGTACCTGCTCCGATGATCACCATTTCGGTAGGCTTGATTCCAGGGAATCCCCCCAGCATGATCCCCCTGCCATACGAAGCATGGCTCAAGTACTCGGCGGCTATTAAAACGGCTGTGTTTCCAATGATCTCGCTCATTGACTTGATGACAGGAAAAGCACCGGTTTTGTCCTGTATGAACTCATACGAGACGGCCTTTACCTTTTTGGCCATCAGTTTCTCAAAATATGCCTTGTTCCGGTCGGGCAGAAACAAGGAGGAAAACAGGACTTTGTTGCTGGTCATCTTACTCAGCTCTTCCTCTGTCAGAGGGCCAATCTTAACGAGGTAATCAGCAGTAAAAACTTCATCATGTGTTGCCATAATCTCAGCGCCTGCTTCGGCATATTGCTCATTCGTAAAATGAGCTGCTGCACCGGCATATTCTTCAAGCAAAACCCGGTGGCCGTTTTCAACCAGAAGATGGACTGCCTCGGGGACAAGCGCAATGCGGTTCTCGTTTTGTGATGCCTCTTTAGGAATCCCGATGACAAGTTTATCCTTTTTAAAGCCGGTCTCCAGCATCTCTTCCTGAGGCATGAGCTGCCCCTTCTGTGAAAACTTCAGAAAATCTTTCGTTTTTTCATTCATTGTTCCATGATATTGGTTGGAAGTAAGA
>DGOT01000145.1:3393-6269 GCA_002389465.1 Bacteroidales bacterium UBA4459
GCATATTCAACATCTGTTTTTTTCCATGTTTAGTTGTTAATAACTTGCCCTTGTAAATAGGTCTAAACAGGCAATAAAACCGCTAATTTTATGTAAATTTGCATGTTCATTTTTTGGATAAAAAATCAGGATAATAATTATGACGCAAGAAGAAAAAAACAAACTGTCGAAAGAAAATTATACAGCGAAAAATATTCAGGTGCTGGAAGGACTCGAAGCGGTAAGAAAAAGACCTGCTATGTATATTGGAGATGTGAGCGTAAAAGGTTTGCATCATCTTGTATATGAAGTTGTTGATAACTCAATAGATGAGGCGCTAGCAGGTTACTGCGATGAGATTAACGTGATCATTCATAAAGATAACTCAATTACAGTTAAAGATAACGGCAGGGGCATACCCACAGGCCTGCACGAAAAAGAAAACCGGTCGGCTTTGGAAGTAGTGATGACGGTATTGCATGCAGGAGGTAAATTTGATAAGGGGTCCTATAAAGTATCGGGTGGTTTGCACGGCGTTGGCGTGAGTTGCGTTAATGCTCTGTCGGGGCATCTGAAAGTTACCATTCACAGGGAAGGAAAGATTTTTGAACAGGAGTATGAAAAAGGAAAACCCCTTTATACGGTGAAAGAGGTGGGTACATCAACTGATACGGGCACGGTGGTTCATTTTATTCCGGATTCATCTATATTTATTACTTCGATTTACGATTATTCCATCCTGGCTGCCCGGCTGAGGGAGCTGGCGTTTCTCAATAAAGGGATAAAACTGACTTTGCTTGATGAGCGGGGAAATAACGGTGATGCTGTGTCGGAAATGTTTTATTCCGAGAACGGACTGGCTGATTTCATCAAATATCTTGATGAGAACAGGGAGAACCTTATCCCCGATATAATTAGTATTGAAGGAGAAAAAAATGGGATGCCTATCGAAATAGCGATGCAGTACAACACTTCGTTTACTGAGAACGTGCACTCGTACGTAAATAATATCAATACTTATGAGGGAGGTACACACCTTTCCGGGTTCCGCAGGGGGTTGACACGAACATTGAAAAGTTATGCCGAGAAATCAGGATTACTTGCCAAATTGAAATTTGATATTAACGGTGATGACTTCAGAGAAGGTCTTACAACGGTGATTTCTGTGAAAGTTGCCGAACCGCAGTTTGAGGGCCAGACGAAAACAAAACTGGGAAACTCGGAAGCAATGGGTGCTGTGGATCAGATGATCAGCGAAAGCTTATCGCATTATCTGGAAGAGAATCCCAAAGAAGCCAAGACCATCGTGCAGAAGGTAATACTGGCTGCCACAGCACGTCATGCGGCACGCAAAGCACGTGAGCTTGTCCAAAGAAAAAATGTGCTTACCGGTTCCGGACTGCCGGGTAAACTGGCAGACTGCTCTGAAAAAGATCCTGCTCTATCCGAAATATACCTTGTGGAGGGTGACTCGGCCGGCGGCACGGCCAAGCAGGGGCGCGACAGGAAATTTCAGGCAATCCTTCCTCTGAGAGGTAAGATCCTGAATGTTGAAAAAGCACTGCCTCATAAAATATTCGAAAGCGAAGAGATCAAAAATATCTATACTGCACTTGGTGTAAGTGTCGGTACAGAGGAAGATACAAAAGCGCTGAACTTAGATAAATTAAGATACCACAAGATCATTATTATGACGGATGCCGATGTGGACGGAAGCCACATTGCTACACTGATTATGACCTTTTTCTTCCGCCACATGATTGAACTGATCGAGAGAGGGTATGTATATATTGCCACGCCCCCGCTCTATCTCATCAGAAAAGGGAAAACGGAACGGTATTGCTGGAGTGAAGAAGACCGGGAGCAGGCAGCCAGGGAACTTTCACCTGACGGGACGGAAAAAGGAATGCACATCCAGCGGTACAAAGGTTTGGGTGAGATGAATGCCGAACAACTGTGGTCGACAACCATGAACCCCGAAACGAGAACGCTGCGGCAGGTGACTATTGAGAATGGCTCGGAGGCCGATCACGTGTTCAGTATGCTGATGGGCGATGAGGTGGCGCCACGTAGAGAGTTCATTGAAGCAAATGCCAAATATGCCAACATTGATGTATAGGTAGTAAAAAGTTGGTGCTGAAAATTAAAAAAGGAAGCAGAGTTAATCTCGCTTCCTTTTTTTACGGGTGGTAGATGGGACTTGAACCCACGACCCCTGGAACCACAATCCAGTGCTCTAACCAACTGAGCTACAACCACCGTGTTGGGACGGCAAATATACAACAAATTTCAATTTGTCAAGTCAAATTTTCTGAGCCAAATTATCATTTTAATATGCCTGTTTCACGGGTTTTTATACCTTTGATTTTCTATGTTTTTCAGAAAAAAGAAATACACCGCTTCAGGCTCATTATCCAAACTGGCATGGATACGATTTCTGAAAAACAAAACAGGGGTGGCTTCCCTGATTGTGATACTGCTTACTGTTTTTATCGCCGTGCTGGGATATTTGATCACACCCAACGGGACGCCCTTTGCCAACACACACATTCTGGAGATCGGCACGCAAAAGCCCGGCTTTAGCGTAAACATGCTTCAGGTAAGGAAGAATGAACCGGAAATTCCTGTCTCATGGTTTAAAAAAATGATTTCTGGAGCCCCGGATAATTTCATCTGCATCCCCATTGAGGGACAAGCGGATTTAAAAGAAGAACATGTTAGCGTGAAACTTTTTGACGCCGATCATACCGGACTGGACAGAACATTCTCCCTGCCGGACGTCATCTATCCTCTGGCCTCAGCAAAAACTCACTTCGATGGAAAAAAAGTTTCTTTTACTTTAATATCCGGTAAAGAACGCACAGAGGCATTACCTGTCCTCAGGGAGAAAGCGGAAA
>DGOT01000145.1:6314-11133 GCA_002389465.1 Bacteroidales bacterium UBA4459
GCCAGGGTGAGCATATCGGTAGGTTTTATTTCTGTTGCCATTTCACTGATTGTCGGTATTTTCTTCGGAGCTGTTTCCGGATTTTTCAGGGGATGGGCAGATGATGTCATTATGTGGTTTATCAATGTAGTATGGTCTATCCCTACCCTGCTGCTGGTCATTGCCATTACGTTTGCATTGGGGCGGGGCTTCTGGCAGGTGTTTGTAGCCGTTGGTCTTACCATGTGGGTGGAAGTGGCGCGTGTGGTTCGCGGCCAGATCATCAGTATCAGGGAGAAAGAATTTGTAGAAGCAGGATTTGCCCTGGGATTTTCCAATTTCAGGATTATCCGCAAACATATTCTCCCCAATATTATAAGCCCGGTGATCGTGATCTCGGCAGCTAATTTTGCCGCTGCCATACTCATCGAAGCAGGCCTGAGTTTTCTGGGCATCGGGGTTCAGCCACCCATGCCTTCATGGGGAAGTATGATCAAAGAATACTATAGTTTTATTTTACTTGATTCGGCTTATCTTGCCTTTATTCCCGGCCTGGCTATCATCATGCTGGTAATGGCTTTTATGTTGCTGGGAAATGCTTTGCGCGATGCGCTGGATGTGAAAGTAGACACAAATTAGAAAACAAGGTTCTTATTGATTTTACTCCGCTTCTTTTTCTTAAAACTGTCTTCGATGCAGGCACCTTTGAATTTTGAACGACAATGGCCCTTGCCAAAACCAAATTTGATGGAGGCGTATATGTCAAGGCCATCGAGGTTGGCAAGTCCTAACCAGGTGCCTAAACGCTCTGTGCCTATGGTGAAGAACCAGAAACGGGCGGAAAGACCGACACGGGCAAACCGGTACTCAAATACAGATATAGGAAGGCTGAACTCAAAGTTTCTCGACTCATACCGGGGTACAAGAGCTACCTGTGCAGGTCGCCGCATAGTGTGCATGTTAAACCTTATAGGATGTATCCAGAAGGCGGAAGCGTAGAAATTTTTATATAAATTATAATCAACCTGCACACTGAGGGCTCCTGGTAAACCAATCTTAATTTTATCTCCGCGGTACGAAGCATCCGGATCTTCATAAAACAGGTTACTTAGTTCTCCCATAAGCTGGTTGAGGCTGGTATAGCCCGTAGTATCGTAATTTTCCCAGTAAACCGAAACATCATCAAAACTGTGCAGTTGTGCATTGCTTTTATAGGTCATCGTGCCCAGGTCGAGTAGTGAAACGCCGATCCTGAAAATATAATCGTCAAACTCCTGCTCGCACAGATCATCCCACCTTTCAATATCAATATTCTTTTTTTTCACATAAACCACGCCCAGATCAACTCCGAATCCATGTCCTTTAAAAAAGGGGTCGTTTACCATCTGGTCAGTAGTTGAATAATCTAAAGGTAAAGCATATCCGCCGGTACCATTCAGGTTTTTAATGTTTATGGTACTGTCGTTCAATACAATATAGTCAACATTACTACTTTCTACATAGCTGCCCGCGTAACTCCAGAGATATCTTACAGTGGCGCCAATTGTAAGCTTCTGATCCATATACTCATACACAGTATAAGCATACGAGGCACCGACATTCATCCAGGCAGCAACGGAGGCGTCTATATTGTAATCAATATAATTGATGTTGTGCAGTGAAGGTTCGTCCATGCCAAAGTAGCCGAATAACGGCATTTCGTAAGGTATCCTGTTTGCTGATGTAAACAGTTGTGCCCCGGTGCTTAAAGCAAAAGCGTGCTTTCCATATTGGAGCATCACAGATGGCCCCATGACTTTTGCGCTGAGCGTGTTGAATTTGAGGTTTTTATTATCGTAATAGGTGAAATTCATATCATCATCACCGTATTTCGGTAAGTTGTCGGGGTTCCTGATGATGCTGTAGATACTGGCATCGGAAGCAGGAATGTAGGCAAAATTGTTTCTGAAAAAGAAATCTGCCGACGCCAGGTTGATGTCCAGGTAGTATCTTGTATTGGCAAGCATAGCCGGATTGACCATAAGACTGGCAACTCCACTGTAATTACCCAATGTTACTCCCAGCATCTCTTGCGCATGTACACTTTTGTTACATGTAAATGAAAATGCGAAAAGTGCTAATATGAATACTCTTTTTAACTTTTTTCTCTGCATTATTTCCTATCGGGGAGCCCTGTTAAAATAAGAAACGGCAAAATTATCATTTTCATATAATGAAGTCGATTTATTTCAAAGAACAATGGTTATTTATAAACATTTTTAAATAGCTCATATATTTATAGTTTATTTCAGAACATTTGTATTTTAGCATGCACGATTAGTTACGTAATAAAAGTCACATGCAGGAAACGTTATTGGCATTGGATCACATAAGGCTGAATTTCAGCCCGGGAAGTCTGCACGTACTGAACATTGCACTTGCTATTGTTATGTTTGGTGTAGCACTCGAAATAAAACTGGATCATTTTAAAAAGATATTGCTCAACCCGAAATCAGCGGTGATCGGATCAGTGTCGCAATTTATTGTATTGCCCTTTGTAACCTTCATTCTGGTTATTTCACTAAGCCGTTTTTTGTCGCCTACTATGGCCTTGGGGATGATTTTGGTAGCTGCGTGTCCCGGTGGGAATATATCCAACTTCATCTCATCCCTGGCAAAAGGCAATGTAGCCCTTTCGGTAAGTTTAACAGCTATAGCCACTCTGCTGGCAGTTTTCCTGACGCCTGTGAACTTTTCATTCTGGGGAAAAATGGCTATTAACTTTTATGAGCACTCCAGTTCGGCAACTTTAGTCAGACCTATTGAGATAGATGCTTTCCAGATGTTTCAAACAGTTTTTATTTTATTGGGCATCCCATTAATTCTGGGCATTTTTATAAATACTAAGTTCCCTGTATTCACGTCAAAGATTGTCAAGCCTATAAAAAAGATTTCCATCCTGATTTTTGCAGCGATAGTCGTTTTAGCGCTGGCGAAAAATTTCAATCATTTTTTAAGGGTTATCGAATATGTTTTTCTGATCGTGCTGGTGCATAACGCACTTGCTTTTTCAGCGGGCTATCTCATGGCCCGTGTATTTAAAAGACCTTTGAAAGACAGAAGGACAATCTCCATCGAAACAGGAATACAAAACTCGGGCCTGGCTTTGGTGCTCATATTTAACCCGAAGATTTTTCCTCCGGAAATGGAATTGGGAGGTATGGCAATTATTGCCGCATGGTGGGGAATATGGCATATAATTGCCGGTATAGGCATAGCAGGTTTGTGGACTAAGTTTAATTTTGGATTGACCAGGAGGACAAATGATTAATACTGTATAAGGGTTCCGTTATGGGAATAAATAACATTGAAAAATATTCTTTTTCATATGCTTCGCTAAAACACATTGTTGATTTTTGGCATAACAAAGTGTTTTACCGTGATGTTGTGTTGTTGAACACACAAAATATTCCTGAAAAAGGTCCTCTGATTTTTACACCAAACCATCAGAATGCCCTGATGGATGCTCTGGCTTTATTATGTAATGTCGACCGGAGAATGGTATTTCTGGCAAGGTCGGATATCTTCCAAAAACCGATCATAGCCTCTATTCTTTACTTCCTGCGTATCCTGCCTATTTACCGAATTCGGGATGGCTATGATTCGCTGAAAAAGAACAAGGAGATTTTTCAAAAAACAATAGATGTTCTTACAGATAAACATTGCGCCCTGGTCATCCTCCCCGAAGGAAGCCATTCAGGCATAAGAAGATTACGGCCGTTAAAAAAAGGATTTGCCCGCATTGCTTTTCAAACGGAAGAAGCGAAAAATTACAGTCTGGATATGAAAATTATTCCTGTAGGGATTGACTATGATGACTTTGAGGCTTTCAGGAGCCGGCTTACGATAAATTTCGGGAAGCCAATTTCAGTGAAAAAGTATTACGAGCAATACAAAGAGGCGCCTGCATTTGCCATTAATGCGCTGAAAGAGGAATTGTCGGATCATATAAAACCCCTCATAATAAATATTGAAACAGAGAAATATTATGAGCTGATAAATACGCTCCGGAAGTTTTATGAGGAACGGCTTACCGAAACGCTCCGTATTTCCGGGCAGAAAAAGAATTCGCTGCCTCTGCAGCAGCTGATCGTTAACGGTTTACAGGAAATTGTAGACGCTAATGATGGGAGGATTGATATGCTTGATCAGAAGGTACAGCCGTATCTGCTAAGATTGAAAGAGCTTAAGCTAAATGGCATGTACAGAATTAAGCGGACTTCCTTTGGAAAGTTGCTGTTCCACCTCATCCTTCTGGTTCTTTTGTTTCCGGTATATTTCTACGGTGTGGTCAATAATATAATCCCTTACTCACTATCAGTATGGGCAAAAAGGATGATAAAGGACCCCCAGTTTAAGAGTTCTTTCTTTTTTGTGGCCTCTCTTGTGGCATTCCCCTTGTTGCATTTTATCCAGACACTTATAGTGGCCTGTTTTGTCAACCAATGGTATTGGATTGCGGCCTATTTTGTGAGTGTTCCGTTATCAGGTGTCTTCTTGGTTTATTACCGTAACCTGATGAATAAATTTCATCGGAATTGGCGCATTTACAAGTTATTCAGGAGAAGAAAGGCACACATGGAACAGCTTCAATACGACTACCAGGAAATTTTGGATAACATCGATTCCATACTTCCTATTGATGAAGCTGATCTTGAAAGGCAAACGAGGTAAAAACCTGTAAAGCACAATCAATAAATTACACAAATTTATCGTATATTTGCACCCCTGTTTTTAAGAACAGGAATGCTGCGGATGTGGCGAAATTGGTAGACGTGCTAGACTTAGGATCTAGTGCCGC
>DGOT01000145.1:11168-11683 GCA_002389465.1 Bacteroidales bacterium UBA4459
CGAGTCCCTTCATCCGCACTTTTTTTTTGAACTAAAGTTACATTAATGAATATTATTAAAGAAGCAGTCGGCGACTTAAACGCCATCATTCACATCAACCTTACAGAAGAGGATTACATCGGTCAGGTAAATACGGAATTGACTAATTACCGGAAAAAAGCGTCAATGCCGGGATTTAGGCCGGGAAAAGTGCCGATGGGCATCATTAAAAAGATGTATGCTAAAAGCGTTCTGGCCGAAGAGGTGAACAAAAAAGTATCCGAAGGATTGAACAACTATATTCTGGAAAATAAGTTGAATATTTTGGGGTATCCCATACCCAACATGGAAAAGAATACAACCATTGACTTTGACACTCAAAAGGATTTTGATTTTTATTTTGATATTGGCCTTGCTCCGGAGTTTGAGTTCGAGTTGAACGATAAAATTAAGGTACCCTATTACAAGATCAAGATCACAGCAAAAGAAGTTAACAAGGCCATTGATGATCTGAAAGTCAGGTTCGCAGCGGAAGA
>DGOT01000190.1 GCA_002389465.1 Bacteroidales bacterium UBA4459
ATGCGCCAGCCTTTATTGTTGGCACGTGCGTTAGCACGGTAACTCCACCAACTGTATTGATGCGGCTCAGAATTCAGGTGACGGAATGAATCGACGAAACCGGTTTTCAGAAAACGGTCCATCCAGGCGCGCTCTTCGGGTAAAAAACCAGAAACCCTGGCATTACGGACGGGGTCGTGAATGTCAATGGGTTTGTGGCAGATATTGTAATCACCGGAAACAACCAGGTAAGGCCGCTCTTTTTTTAGTTCATTCATATACGTCTGAAAGTCCGACAACCACTGCATTTTAAATGCCTGCCGTTCCTCTCCGCTGGATCCTGACGGATGATAAACACTAACAAAAGAAAGATTGCCGAAATCTACTCTGAGAAATCGCCCTTCGGTGTCATAAGTGGAGATACCCAAACCTGCCGTGACAAGATCGGGCTCTTTTTTCGTAAGGATGGCCACACCACTGTAGCCTTTTTTAACTGCTGAATGGGCATAGGTTTTATATCCCAGTATTTCAAAATCAAAATAAGGAATTTGTTCCGGTTGCGCTTTAGTTTCCTGAAGGCAAAGAACATCAGGTTGTGCGGCCTCGATCCAATCGGGTAAACCTTTGCGCAAGGCTGCCCGGATACCGTTTACATTATAGGTGATAATACGTAGCATGATAACAGTGGCTAAATTAAAGAAATATGTCCAGCCGACAGTAAATCATTAAACCATTTCCCTTACGCACATCTCCCTTCCACCGCCTAAGAACTTAAAGAATAATTCCTTTATTAAAAATACTCATCCGTAAATCGAAATTTACCCGGTATATTCATACATTTGCCCACGAAATGAAGAGGTCAAGATTGCTTATTAAGATCATAAGGTACACGCACAATATGCCCAGGAACAGGCTGATGATCATCCTGAGTGTTGTGATCGGCTTTATTGGCGGAATGATCGCTGTATTAATGAAGCACCTGGTATTTGGCATTCAGAAATTGCTGACCGGTGGATTTTCGGTAGATTACTCCAATTACCAATACGTGTTATACCCTGTCATCGGTATTTTGTTTACAATTTTAATTATCAAATACATCATACGCAGGCCGGTACGTGACGGCATCCCTAATGTATTATATGCGATATCAAAAAAAGGAGGGATCCTTGATTCCCATAATATGTTTACATCGATCATTACCGCATCCTTAACAGTAGGTTTTGGAGGATCCGTAGGTCTTGAGGGGCCAACGGTTATGACCGGTTCTGCCTGGGGATCCAGCCTTGGGAAGTTACTGGGGCTGAATCGCAAACAGATTATTGCCATGCTGGGTTTCTCAGCTGCTGCAGCCATGTCGGCCATCTTTAAAGCTCCTATTGCAGCCATCGTTTTCGCATTGGAGGTTATTTTATTCGATATGACCATGACGGCTCTTGTGCCGTTGCTGTTATCATCTATCGTAGCGGCGCTTACTTCGTATGTTTTTCTTGGCCAGGATGCTTTATACCCTTCGGTTATGGACCATACCTTTAAAATCAGCGAAACACCGTTTTATTTTGGCTTGGGTATTTTTACCGCACTGGTATCGGTGTATTTCATCAAATTTTATGTTTTTACCGAGAAATTATTTGATAAGATCAACGGATGGTTCCCTAAGTTTCTTGTGGGAGCAAGTTTGCTGGGGGTGCTGATATTTTTATTTCCGTCTTTATACGGAGAGGGCTACGATGATGTAAACATGGCATTGTCCGGAAAAATGGATTTCCTTTTTAACAACAGTTTATTTTATGACCTGAAGGGACATATGCATATAGCTTTGCTGTTGTTGCTGGCAACACTCCTGCTTAAAGTGGTAGCTACCTCATTAACATTCAGGGCTGGAGGCGTCGGGGGAATTTTTGCCCCTACGTTGTTCATAGGCACTATGTCCGGCTTGTTATTCGCCAGCGTATTAAATTATTTCGGACTGGCTGAACTGTCCTTCAGTAATTTTGCTTTGGCAGGTATGGCCGGTTTATTGGCAGGGGTAGTACATGCGCCCTTGACGGCGATCTTTTTGATTGCCGAAATCACCAATGGTTACGACCTGATATTCCCTATAATGATTGTGGCAACGGTATCTTACGGTCTTGCCCGTTTTATGGTGTCCAAGTCTATTTATACTATTCAGCTTAAGGGCCGTGGCGATATGATCACACACCATAAGGACCGGGCTCTGCTGACGTTGATGAATGTTGAAAGTCTTATTGAAAGAGATTTTAGTACAATCGGCCCCAACCAGACTTTGGGAGAGTTGATCGAAGTGATTAAGGAATCGCACAGAAACATTTTTCCCGTGGTGGATGCAGACAACAACTTCTATGGCATTATATTCCTCGATCAGATAAGGGACATCATGTTTACCCGGGACCTGTACGATAACACCCTGGTTAAAAATCTAATGTTTATGCCTACAAACGCTGTCCAGTGGGAGGATGATATGGAGACTGTGGCCGGTAAATTTCAGCATTCGGGCAAATACAATCTGGTGATTTTAAAAGACGGGAAATATATGGGCTTCGTTTCCAGGGCGAACGTATTCTCGCAATACCGTAGCCTCCTTAACGAACTATCCGAAGAATAATCTTCATTCCTTTATCTGATGAGCAAAAAAAAACCGGCCTATGAAGAAGCCGGTTCTGAATGTTGCATGAAAAATGCTATTTTGTTTCTTCTGATTCAGCAGGAATAACACTTACGTAGGAAGTGTCGTTTCTTCTTTTTCTGAACTCAACTGTACCATCAACCAGAGCAAATAAGGTGTGGTCTTTTCCCATACCTACATTGATACCCGGATGGTGTGTGGTTCCTCTCTGACGAACGATGATGTTGCCAGCCGTGGCAAATTGACCGCCATATATTTTTACGCCTAACCGTTTACTTTCCGATTCGCGACCGTTATGGGAGCTACCCATTCCTTTTTTATGAGCCATTTTTTAAAGTTTTCTGGCCTGTTCTGATACAGGCGGGTTAAACAGTAATATTTTCAATTAAAACTTTTGTCAGATCCTGACGGTGACCGTTCGACTTTTGAAAGCCTTTTCTTCTTTTCTTTTTGAAAACGATCACTTTATCGCCTCTTAAATGATTTACGATTTTTGCATCGATTTTGGCGCCTTTAACCATGGGTTTGCCAACTTTAACTTTTCCGTCGTTATCAACTAAAAGCACCTTGTCGAATTCAACTTTGTCGCCTTCGTTACCTTCAAGCCTGTGAACAAAGACCTCTTGCCCCTGCTCTACCTTAAGCTGCTGTCCGGCTATATCAACAATTACGTACATCCTATTTATTCTTTAGTTTAAATTCACTGCGAATTTTGGAGGTGCAAAAATAGTAAAAAAAACGAAGGAACAAATATTTACCCATGAATTTTCACTTCCTTTTCCAGTTGCATCCTAAACGATGAAGAAAGATTGCATTAAAATCATGAATGATTTA
>DGOT01000172.1:0-5498 GCA_002389465.1 Bacteroidales bacterium UBA4459
GACATTATCTTACTGATAGCCATTCTGCTGAGTGTAATTATTGTTTTACTCGACAGCGTAGCCTCGTTAAATGAAAAGTACGGTGCATTGTTCAATACGCTGGAATGGATATTGACGGTACTGTTTACTGTTGAATACATTTTACGCATATATTCTGCGCATAAGCCCATTCGCTACATTTTTAGTTTCTATGGAATAATTGATTTACTGGCCATATTGCCAACCTACCTGAGCCTGGTGCTTACGGGCACACATTTTCTCGTAGTAATACGAGTATTGAGGTTGTTACGGGTATTCAGGGTGCTGAAACTGGCACGGTACGTTGGTGCTGCCAATAATCTGCGGACGGCTCTAAAAAACAGTCGTGCCAAAATAGTTGTGTTCATAGAAGTTGTCCTGGCAATAGTTGTTATCATCGGTTCCATGATGTATTTGATTGAAGGGCCGGAGAATGGTTTCAATAATATTCCAAAATCAATTTACTGGGCCATTGTAACGATAACAACGGTTGGATATGGCGACATAGCGCCAAATACACCTATTGGACAAATTTTAGCTTCCATATTGATGCTGACAGGCTATGCCATAATCGCTGTTCCTACGGGAATAATTACAACTGAGATGACTAAACTATCGCGGAAGGAATCTGATAAGCGGGTGTGTGAAGGCTGTCATTACGATGTGCATGATCCTGATGCAGCATACTGTAAGAAATGTGGACACGCTTTATAAAGAAAGGTATAAAAAAGGCCGGACAATATATCATCGGCCGGCCTTTTAAAATACATCTTAACTAGTTGTTATCTTACAACTGTAGCTTTTTTAACGACTGTTCCTGTCGAAGTTTGAATACTGTAGAAATAATATCCATCAGGCAATCCGGATGCATTCCATTGAAGTATATGTTTTCCGGTACTGAATTGTTCTTTGGCAAGCACCGTCACAACAGAACCGCTGATAGTATAAACAGTAACAGTTACCTGATCAGCATCGTCCAATGTAAATTCGATGTTGGTTACACCGCTGAACGGGTTCGGGTAATTTTGATTCAATGAAACGTTCATTGCATTTTCATTGATGGCGTCCGTGTAAACGTTAGGTGCGCCGGGTGTGAAATCTATCATGAAAAACCAGTTCTCCGATCCATCAGAATAACGACCGTAGGAAGTATCCGCCATTTGTGGGCCATATGACAGACTGTCAAGTACATTCTGATTCTCGTCCCAAAGGCCAATCTGCTCACCGCTGCCACTTAATTTAAAGCCCAGATTCAGAACACTCCAGTCAGTTTCTTTATTTGCATAAAAAACAATAAAACCACCTGCAGCAACTGTGACTGAATCCGGATAAGTATCCGGAATCTGATACATGGCTTCCGGATCAGCAAGATCATCTGCCATGTAATAACCACCCAGCATCACATCCTCATCACCTGCATTGTAAACTTCGATCCAGTCGGGATAATCACCCATCGGGCCGGGTAAGGCTGCATCATTGCTTGCCATAAATTCGTTGATGTAAAGTTCTACTTCGCCGGGACCGGGATTCGGATTGGTATTTGAAGCCCCGGGTGTAAAATCACTCATGAAATACCAATTATCCGTACCATCAGTATAACGGCCGTAAGAAGTGTCTGTAATTTGTTCCTCGTATGTAAAACCATCCAACAACTCCTGATCGGGGCTCCATAGCCCAATTTGTTCACCTCCGCCACTTAATTTAAAATTAAGGTTCAAAACACTCAGATCTTCATCTTTGTTGGCATAAAACAAAATGTATCCGCCTGCAGGCACGGTAACCGAGTCAGGGTATGTATCCGGAATCTGGTAAGCTTCATTTACATCCAGTGTATCATACATGTAATAACCGCCCAGCATAACCGGTTCATCACCTGCATTGTAAATTTCAATCCAATCGGGATAATCACCCTGCGGGCCTGGAAATGCGGCATCGTTGCTGGCCATAAATTCGTTGATGAATAACTGAACAGCCGGAGGGTCAAACTCAGCGTTTGCCGCACCGGGTGTGTAATTCGACATAAAGCCCCAGTCATCAGCTCCGTCAGGATAACGGCCGTAGGAGATGTCAGTCGTTTGATCGCCGTAAGTTAAACCGTCAACAGCTTCCTGATCAGTATCCCAAAGGCCTATTTGTTCACCGCTTCCACTTAATTTGAAGTTGAGGTTCAGCACACTCGTTTCTTCACCTTTGTTCGCATAGAATAAGATATAGCCACCGGCCTCCACCGTAACTGAGTCAGGATAAGTGTCAGGGATCTGGTAAGCAACAGTTACGTCAAGAGTGTCGTAAATGTAATAACCGCCCAGCATAACAGCCTCTGTTCCTGCGTTGTAAATTTCAATCCAATCCGGATAGTCGCCTGCGGGCCCGGGGAAAGCAGTATCGTTGCTGGCCATAAACTCATTGATGTAAAGTTGAGCCTTCACTGTGTTAGCAGCACCGAAAGTTAGAAGGATTAGTGTTAATCCAATCATTAAAAAGTAGTTTTTCTTCATGTTTTTAATTGTTAAATGAATAATAAAATTTGCTATAAAGTTATATTTTTTTCCCAAATACTATTCTTTTCGTTGTAAATTAAGTGCTTTAATTATGCCTGAACCGTTCGATACGGTTAATCCCGTTTCTGTCAACAATAAGTTTATAAAGTTTTATTTCATCAGTTTTCCCGTTCGAATAGCTGAGGATCAAATTTAAGTGATACGATCTTCTGGCAAGCGACCGCTTGAACCCATTCTTTGTTTTGACAAATATTTCTTTTTCCGGGTCGTCCATGTTTTTAGTGAAATCCGAAATGTTCAATCTTAGTATTTCAGTCGTTCCCGAGAAGTCATTTAGTGCTTTCACTCTCTTGTTCAACACTTTGATCTTATTCCGATACAGGATGATCTTTTCGCCCATGGACTCTTTAGTGATTTCCGTGCTACGCATGCTGTTTCTGGCGTTATAAATATTTTCAGCAAGGTATCGGTGTTTTATGAACTGGAAACTTTCTTTGAGAAATCCTATTTTCCTGGCCCGCTGATCATAAATATTGGTTTTAAAATCCTGAAAAAATTTATGATGTTCTTTGTTGAAATAGATTCTTACAAGCTCCTTGATCCTGTCTTTAAACATGTAACTTATGATCAGTGCAATAAAAAACGGGAGAGTGAGGTTGCCGTAGATCATTTGTGTGGCAAAAGCCACTGCGGTTGCAAATACCATAGCCAGCCCGGCTGCCAGGGCAAACATGACCTGCTCGAAGATCATGCCATCTTTTTTTGTATCTGTGCTTAGAAAAAGGTTGCTCTCAATAAACTTCTTCAGGCGGCTGGAGCGGTGCAGTACATCTTCATTCGTGCGGTGTGTATATGCAACAGAGGGATAATTTCTTTCTTCCCGGTAGCGCATTTCCTGTATTACAAGCTCCTTAAGCTTAGAGAGCATCTCTTTTGTGGTATTTTCTTTTTTTAGTGTTAGTTTATCAAGCAGGCCAAAGAAATTTCTTTCAATAAGCAAGCTTTGATATTCATCGGCAAAACTGTAAATATTATACGCATTACTATTTGTTACCGGGATTTTGATTTGTTTCTCCAAGTCCCTGAAACAATGTCGAATATTTTCGATTTGATGAATATAATTATCAATAAGGAGTTTTCGTTCGTCTGTATTTTTAACCCTCAGAATGCGGTTGCCTCCTCTGCGAAGAGCCGTTCCGAAAATAGAACAAAAACGCTTCAGCTGAAGTTCAAGGTCATCTTTTCGGTCAGCATCAGGAGCTGCCATATAGTTCGTAATACTTTCTTGTACTTTTATAAGAGGACTGTTCTTTCCTTTGACCATTTTCTCTATCGAGTAGGGAGGGGTGGTCAGTCGTATGTTCGTTTTAAGTGCGTTGTAAAAATTTTTCTTGCTAAAACTATGTTTGTTCACATCCAGGGCGTACGGCAGAAAAAGGTACATGTTGACAAAATAGCTGTTCTTTTTCCTGCGTTCATTTGAGACGGGAAATTCTAATTTGATCTCAAGCGATAACTGATCATGTTTTTTTATATTTTCCCTAATTATGTGCATTCCGTTCATCAGGGCAAAAATAGGTCACATGATCGTATCTTTAGAAAATAACAACCATATACCTGTTCGACATATATTTTGATGTTTAAGTTGAAATGGGAATATCACCCCTACAGTAAATTAGCTAACTAATAGAAGCACAGGCGCATAAGGCGTGTGGTATCCTTTACAGAAAAGAGTTCAACCTTTACACATACTCTGTGTTGACACCCGGGCTTCAGGATTTGCTTATTTTTGTAGCAATAAACCAATTATAGAGTCTTATGTCGTTGCTGTATAAAAATGTAAAACAACTGGTGTTTGATATCGATAACTTTATCGATACAGTCGAACAGGGCGTCCTTGTTTTTAAGGAAGGTGTTGTCAATTATCTGAACGGTGAGAAAGCGAGTTTTGCCGATAAAATTGAGCGGATTGACCGGCTTGAGGCTTCGGCGGATAAATTACAAAGAGCTATAGATGACAAGTTTTACCGCCATTCAATATTGCCGCAAAATGTAAGCGACATCGAGGGTATGCTGGACAAGATAGATGAGATCATAGACATTTCGAAAGATAATTTGTATCAGTTTGATGATGAGTTGCCCTTTTTTCCTAAGGAATTAACAGGCGATTATATTCGCTTAGTAGATGCTTCTGCGGAAGCAGCCTTGTCAGTCTTTCCGGCTGTCCGTACCTTTTTCCGTGAACCTGCCAAGGTTAGAGATCTGCTGGTTAAGGTTTATTTTTACGAGAAGGAGACGGACAAAATTGCACGAAATATTAAAAGAAAACTTTTCCACGACATAAAGGATCTGAGGTTGAGTCAGAAAATACACCTCAGGTATTTTGCTTTACATATTGAGACGCTTTCGGACAGGGCGGAGAGTTTGGCCGATCTTCTTTCCATACTGGCATTGAAAATGAGTATATGATCATTCTTTTTTATTTATCAAGCGGATTGTTTTTAGGTTGGTCACTTGGTGCCAACGATGCTGCCAATGTTTTTGGTACGGCAGTGGGCACACGAATGATTCGATTCAAAACTGCTGCTATTGTTGCCAGCATCTTCGTGATTCTGGGAGCTGTTGTGCAGGGAGCCGGTGCCAGTCATACCTTGGGCAAACTGGGTAGTGTTTCCACACTTGCTGCTGCTTTTACCGTGGCTTTAGCTGCAGCACTCACAGTTTATTGGATGACACGAATGAAGTTGCCCATATCTACTTCGCAGGCTATTGTGGGAGCTATCATTGGATGGAATTTTTATACAAATAATCCTACTGATCTAAATATATTGTCAAAGATTGTCACCACCTGGATTTCCGGTCCGATACTCGGAGGCGTATTCGCCGTGCTTTTATTTATGTTGGTTAAGAAGTTTACTAAAGTAACTAAAATACATCTGTTGTATCGCGATTCATATATTAGGTATGGGCTGCTGACCG
>DGOT01000172.1:5662-11856 GCA_002389465.1 Bacteroidales bacterium UBA4459
GTTACTTATTCAAAACATGTGATGGAAACAGTGGGTAACACGCTTATGCCACTGACACCCGAAGCTGCTATTGTTGTGGTCCTTTCCCAGGCTATTGTGCTGTTTATATTCTCATCACAAAGTTTGTCTAATGCATTTCAGTCGATCGGATTGCCACCAATCCCTCTGGTGCCGGTCTCCAGCTCGCAGGTGGTTATCGGTTCCATCATAGGAATTGGCTTGTACAAGGGGGGTAAGGAAATTAAATACAATATATTGGGAAGCATTAGCCTTGGTTGGATTGCGACACCTGTTGTTGCCGGTATTATTGCCTTTTTCATGTTGTTTTTTGTAAATAATGTATTTCAGAGAGACGTTGGCGGCGACCGGAGAATTGAGACGAAAGAGGTTGTCACTTCCAGAGACCAGGATGTTGTTTCGGATAAGACAGTCATGTTAAACGATTCGGCTGAAAATAATCAGGCAACTGTTGTACCTGACAGCCGTGGCGTAACGAATAAAGAAGAAACTTCGGATACACCTCTTTATGCTCTTGTGGGATTACTTTTATCGTTGCTTGTTATTTCGGCACTCTTTTATCTTTTATTCAGGGAGAAAAAGAAGATCAGACACCAAAAACGGAAATCTAAGTCGGTAGAGGAGAAGTATCGTTTGAAGGTGAAAAATCTTGAGAAGAATTATGAAGAAAGGATCAATCAACAGACGGACCTTGGAAAGGAGTTGAAATTCAGGCAGAATGAAATGGTTACCATGGCTATGAGCATCATTCATAAAAACGAATTCCTGAGCAGCCTGAAGGAAGAAGTCATCAAGATCAAATCAGGTGTTAAAGATCACGAAACCAGATCAGGTCTGAACAAACTTTCATTAATGATTACACAAGACTTGTCGATAGACCGGGACAGGGAGAAATTTCAAATGCATATATCTGAGCAAAACAGCAGCTTCATTCACCGTTTATCCGAATCATTTCCAAAAATGACAGATAATGAAAAAAGGCTTGCTTCTCTGCTCCGCCTGAATCTATCCTCCAAGGAGATAGCATCCATACTGAATATTTCGCCCAAGAGCGTGGAAATGAACCGGTACCGCCTGCGTAAAAAACTAAAAATAGATCCTAAAATACCCCTAAGTGATTTCATCAGAAATTTCTAAAGTATTTATTGCCTAAATGATACGGAGAAAAAACTCTGTACACTCTGTGAATAAATATTTACACACGCTGTAATAAACATAACGCGCTCATAGCATGTAAAAATAAACAACCCTCACGTATGGGTGAATGTTAAGTAACAGACACATAAGGTAATATGTTTTTATAGAGCAAATGTTTAGTAGTGTGTAGGGTCTGTGTATAGGTCTTTTTTTTCTGATGGACATATCAATGTATTTATTTTGGCTTTTAAATAAAATCTCAAATATTTATAAACGTAAAGATTAATCAGATGAGAAAAAGCAGTTACATTAAATTCATGCTGGCAGGAATAATTCTTGTTTTCCTTATCAGCGACAATGTTTATTCGCAGGAGAAAAACATTGTAACAGGTAAAGTCTTCCCGGCAGGTATGATTTCGCCCATGCGGGATGTTAAAGTGCAAATTAAGGGTGATGATGCGCCCGCTATCCTTACTGATGGAAACGGATCTTTTAAAATTGAGGTCCCTTCATTCCCAATTGACTTGGTGTTCAGCAAGGAAACCTATCAAACAAATATTGTTACGGTTAAAAAAGCATCAGACATTATCGTTTATATGAATGCGGGTGAGATGGCAAAGAACGATTACGGGCAGAAAGTGGGCATGCGTGTCAAATTGAATCCCGCATCGCGCGATGGTATTTTGATGTTCTCTTCCACCGATAACCGGTTCAGGTATTGGTTCGATAACCGTGTTTATTTTGACGGAGCGGTTTATTTTGGGAACAATGAGTACCAGGGAGAAGATAATGCTATCGGTAATGGTGTAAATATCCGCCGTATGCGTTTTGCCATGAAAACAATACTCTGGGGACACTGGGGTGGCGAAATTGATTTTGACTTCGGTAACAACGGAGTGGATATCAAGGATGCTTATGTACGCTACATTGGTAAGAACTGGCAGATAAAAGCAGGTAACTTCAGGGAGCCCATGTCCATAGAGACCATGACAACTTCACGTTATATAACATTCCTGGAGAGGCCTTATGCAACGGAACAGTCACCATCGCGTCACCTTGGTGTAGATTATAAGATGTGGACCAACCATTTCTTTTTCGAGGGCGGTTTGTTCTCAAGCGTTATTGCCAATGACCTGATAAGGGATCAAAATAAAAAGCAGGGTACAAACTCGGGATGGTCGGTAACGGCACGCGTTGCCTGGGCACCTATTAAAAAAGATAAAATGGTTCTTCACCTGGGTATTTCTGGCTCATACAGGGTTCCTAAAATTCCCGAATTAGGTGATCCGGTAAACAGCTTCAGATATGGTGAAAATGCGGAAACCGAGATCAACCGAAAAAAGTATATCGACACCGATTGGATTGAGCATTCAAAACACAAGGTAATTCTGGGGCTTGAAGCAGCATATGCAATTAAAAATTTCCGTGTGCAAGGCGAATACCTTCAAACAAGAATCAGTAGAGATTCTACGAAAGTGCCTCAGGATGAGAATAAAGTGAAACTCGGTGGTTTTTACATTATGGGTGCCTGGTTGATCAATAATGCCGATTATTATTACAACATGGGCGATGCCGAATTCTCCCAAGTTGATTTCAGGAACAACCAGAAAGGTGTTTTTGAAGTTGCCTTGAGGTACTCATACATGAATGCCAATACATTTAAAGAAGACCAGGTTGTTCCGTGGATGCAAGGTGGATCGGGTGAAGTGTATACAGCAGGTGTTAGCTACTATTTTAACTACAACGTTAAACTTATGCTCAACTATTCATATGCAAACCACGATCGTTGGGCTGATGGAAAAGGGAAATACAAAACCTATAATGTTGATGCCGAAGGACAGGATATTACACCAACAGGTGAGGGAGGTGTTGACTTCAGCACGATCCAAGCACGAATTTTAATTGCTTTTTAAAGAATTAAGGAATTTGTAAACAATAAACAGAAAAGAAATGAAAAAATATGTTTTTATAACGATGATAGCAGCTCTCTTTTTTACAGGCTGTGTGAAAGATGAGCAACCGCAGCCGCAACCGCCTGCACCTGAGAATTATGATTATATTGTAATTAATGAGCTGATCACCAAAGACACCACCAACCCTTATTTTCTGAGCGGAACCGGTGAAGGTGCCGACTGGATTGAGCTGTATAACAAAGGAAATAAAGCTGTCAATATAGCCGACATGTGGGTAACAGATAATCCGGGAACGGAAGGCGATTATCAGCAAATCCCCAATACGCATAGCAACATAACCACTATCCCCCCCAAGGGTTTTGTAGTGTTGATTTGCGGAGCTAAGGATGCCGGCGGTGCCGACATTCCTACTTCAATAGTTGATGGCAAAATCTTTATCGACATGGGATTAAGTTCTTCTAAAGATAATTTTGTGGCCCTTTATAATCCTGAGAAAAATGAAGTCGACAAATCAGGAGATTTCAATGGTCTGGAAGATGATAAGTCTTTTGGCCGCAGTGTTGACGGGGCCGGCGAGTGGCAGGTGATGGCAGCAAAAACACCGGGTGCGCCAAACGATGGTAGCACTCCGGTTGCCGGTTCACTGGTAATTAATGAGTTTATGGCAAGTAATGACAGTTGGAATGTACCCGGAGATAATGGCGACCAGCCTGATTGGATTGAGATTTACAATACGGGCGAAACCGCTATTGATATGGGTGGATGGTATGCTACCGATGCAATGGATGATGCAGCAAAATATCAACTGCCAACCGATAACCCGGGCTTAACAACGGTTCCTGCGCATGGATTTCTTGTATTGATCTGCGATGGTGTTGGCGAAGGATTACATGCTAATTTCAAGTTGAGTAGCGGTGGTGAAGATGTTGCAATTTCTTCTGATGGCGTTAGCATTACAGATGGTTATTCTTTTTGCGATACCGGCTGTGATCTTCAAAATCCCGGAACTGATAATTCTACAGGTCGCGATGGTGACGGTAACGCTACCTGGATAGTCTTTCAGATGGGAAGCGACCGTCAGCCAACACCAGGTGAAAGCAATAATTAATAACGATTAAAAGGTGGCATTATGTTGTTTAAGAGAATACTTCTTAAATTCAATTACTGGTTAGTCATCACCCTTATCCTTCTGCTGGTTATCAACTCCTGCAAGAAGGATGAGGGGGATGACCTGCCGCCTGAAAATGAGTTCGGCCAGCTGGAAAAACTGAACGAATTCGACTTGGATGTTACTGAGCCTTCAGGGCTTTCGTTCGGACCGGATGGAAATACCCTGCTGATGGTTAGCGACAATACTAATAAAGTTTATGAAACCGATTTGCAGGGAAATGTTATCAGGGAACTTGCGTACACAGGCATGGATTTGGAAGGTGTAAGCTTCAACCCGTACGAACAAATTGTTGCTGTTGCCGAAGAGAGAAAACGTCAGGTAGTTTTCCTGGATTATACGGATGGTAACGAGCAGGAAAGGTTTGATATTGCTACCGGGGGTAATACCGACAATAAAGGCCTGGAAGGTATCTCCTTCAACAACAAAAACAGCGCCTATTATATAGTGAATGAGGATGTCCCGGGAGAGATGATTGTATGGAACAAAGCATTTGGAGCTATCAGTACGACTGAACTCCATTTCGCCTCCGATTATTCTGCTATCTATGTAGACACTGAAAATGCGCTGGTATATATTGTCAGTGATGAATCGCAGATGCTCTACAAATGCGACTATAATGCCAAGGTGTTGAAGGAATACCCATTGCCCGATACAAAATTTGAGGGCATAGCCGTGGACAGTGATGAACAGATGGTTTATCTTGTAAATGATAGAACTGCTAAATTATTTGTATTTAAAATTTTGAACTAATGGTTACAACTACACAACCCCGCTACGAATTCAGAATCTTTGGAAATAATCTAAAGAAATATGAAAATATTATAAACAAATTGTCTGAAAAGGAAATTACACGGGAGATGGACTCCATATATCTGTTAACACCATGGAAACGAAAAAACAATGTGAAAATCAGAGAAGGTGTAATGGATATAAAGATACTCGAACAGGAATTAGATGGTCTGGAACAGTGGAATCCGTTTCTGGTGGGTAAGTTCCCTTTGAAAGCCGATGTAATTAAATCGGTAGTGTTTCCTACACTGGGAATTGAAAGCCCGGTTTTTGAACGGAAAAAATATTCGCTGAATCAGTTTATCAATGAAGTGGTTTGTATCGATCCGGATCTGGCAGTTGCTTATGTGTGGAAAATCAGGCATGCCTATACAGTAAATGAGTGCATTACGGAAATTGCCGAAATAAAAGTAAACGGAGCTTCTATAAAAACTATCTGCGTTGAGTCGGAAGATCCGGCCAAAGTGCTGGAAGCAAAAAAAATATTAAATATGGGCAGTAAAATGGAAAATGTTAACTATCCACTGGCTCTCAAAAGGGTTATGGGATTGACAAAACTGCCTGATTACTGGAATAAAATAGATTTTTAACAAATAACAATTTTATAAAATGTCGAAAGAAAAATTAACTATTGGCGAAGTTTCAAAACCGCGCTTTGAATTCAGGACTTTTGGAAGAGAATTTGATGTTGCTGCTTATTTGATGTCGCGCCTGTCAGTGCCGGTACCTAGAAAAGTATGGGAGCGAAACTCAGAAGAGATATACATAGTTTCAAAAACCAATGATGTAAACAATACGAAGATCCGGGATGGTAAAATGGATATTAAAACATTTGTCCAGGAAGTAGATGGTTTGGAACAGTGGAATCCTTTGATGAAAGGCGAATTCCCCATTAAAGCGGAAACGCTGAAGAATAACGTGTTCCCGGCTTTTAAAGTGGAAGGCTTGCCCACTCTGGACAAAAGCGAGTACACGCTCAAAGAATTCCTTGAGATGGTAAGCAGTCATCCTGACCTTCAGGCTGTCAATGTGGAAAAAGAGCGTTATGGCTACATGGTGCACGATACTATTTGTGAGTATGCTGTGGTTCACATCAACGGAGCTTCAGTAGTTACCGTTAATTCCGAATCAACCGAAGTGGAAGATATTAAAGAAACCATAAAGGA
>DGOT01000172.1:11991-12290 GCA_002389465.1 Bacteroidales bacterium UBA4459
AAATTTTTAGTCAAAGGCGATTTTAAACCTTTTGTAACCAAACAAACAAGGATAACCCAAGGGTATTTGTCGTCTGTTCCTGAAAGAACTGTTCGCGTCAGGGTTAAAGGCGACAAAGGGTTCATCACTATTAAAGGTATTGGTAACGAATCGGGAGCCAGTCGTTTCGAATGGGAAAAAGAGATTCCGGTAGATGAAGTAAATGAGTTGCTGAAACTTTGTGAGCCGGGAATTATTGACAAAACCCGATTTATCGTACCTGAAGAGTCAGGCTTAAAATATGAAGTGGACGAATTTTA
>DGOT01000178.1 GCA_002389465.1 Bacteroidales bacterium UBA4459
GCTTTCTTTTTGGCACTCGACCTGGGAGTGTTCAATAAAAAAGACCACGAGCCCGGATTTAAAGAAGCTTTCGGCTTTACTGCCATATGGGTTTCGCTGGCGCTGATCTTCTGGGGGCTGATCTATTTTTATGGTCACCTGATCCACGAGCCGAAAAACTTGGGAGATCTTAAAGACCTTGTTGCTACATATGGCCATCCGATTATGCTGGTCGATGATTTTGACAAATCGTTACAAATTTATCGCCAGAATCTTGGGCTGGAATTTATCACAGGTTACGTGATCGAGTATTCGCTTTCCATCGATAATATTTTCGTCATTCTGATGATTTTTTATTCGTTTGGTGTAAAGAAAATTTACTATCACCGGGTGCTGTTCTGGGGCATTATCGGTGCGGTTGTGATGCGTTTTCTGTTCATTTTTATCAGTGCCGAACTGATCCGGCATTTTGCATGGATTCTTTACTTTTTTGGCGTTCTGCTGGTTTACACAGGCGTTAAAATGTATATGAATCGGAATAAAAAGAAAAAAATCGATACAGGTAAGCATCTGGTCATCAGGTATCTGGCTAAATACTTTGCCATTGACAAAGAGTATAACGGGCCCCGGTTTTTTATCCGGAAAGAGGGCAAACTTTATCTAACAGGCCTTTTCGTGGTACTGATGGTCATCGAGTTTTCGGATGTGATCTTTGCCGTTGATTCGGTACCGGCCATTTTCTCCATTACCAAAGATCCGTTTATTGTGTATTTCTCGAATATTTTTGCCATCATTGGCTTACGCTCATTATTCTTCCTGCTGATGAACATTATTGAGAAGTTCCGGTATTTGAAAATCGGTCTGGCGGTCTTGCTGGTTTTTATCGGGCTGAAAATGCTGATACACGATTATTTTCCGATAACTACAATACAATCCCTGATTGTAATTTTATCGATCCTGGTGATAAGTATCCTTACTTCTATGGCTATACCGGTTAAAGTGACGAAAGAAAAAGCTTAACTGTTTTTTATCTCTTTGAGGTATTTTTCTAATAATAACTGGGCTGCTTCGTAGGGATTTATTTTTGCATGAAGGACTTCTTGCTCATATTTTTTGATCATGGGTTTGATAACCGGCATACAGAAAAAACCGGAAGCGAGTCCCTGTTCGATACTTTCTTTCAAGATGGCCAGCGATTGTTCGTTTCTGTGTTTTTCAAAATAGCTGCTCTCTTTGGTGTGTCGTACAAACTCTTCAACAATTTGCCATACTTCGTCAATACCTGTGCTGTACAGGGCTGAGGCCGTCATTACTTTGGGTATCCAGCCGTTGGGAAGGGCAGGGAACAGGTGCAGGGCATTTTCATATTGCCTTTTGGCCAGTTCGGCTTTTTTTACGTTATCGCCATCGGCTTTGTTGATCACCACCAGGTCGGCCATTTCCATAATGCCCCGTTTGATGCCCTGTAGCTCATCGCCCCCCCCGGCAATCATCAGCAGAAGAAAAAAGTCGACAATTTGCGACACGGCTGTTTCCGACTGGCCTACACCCACCGTTTCAATAATAATGATATCGAAACCTGCCGCTTCGCAAAGTACAACAGCTTCGCGTGTGGCACGCGCCACCCCGCCCAATGTGCCGGCGCTGGCCGATGGCCTGATGTACGCTGCAGGACTTATGGAGAGTTCCTCCATCCTGGTTTTATCGCCAAGAATACTTCCTTTGGTGCGTGTACTGCTCGGATCAATGGCCAGTACGGCGACCTTATGTCCTTTGTCGATAAGGCTTAAGCCAAACGACTCAATAAACGTGCTTTTTCCCGCTCCGGGAACGCCCGTGATGCCCAAACGAACCGAAACGCCCGAATGGGGTAAACAGCGGTTGATCAGCTGGCGTGCGATTTCTTTGTCATCGGGGCGAGAGCTTTCGATAAGCGTAATGGCACGGCCCAGCATGGTCCTGTCGTTGCTGATGATACCTCTATAGAAATCGTCCACCGAAAGGGCTGCCTTTTTGAATTTATGCAAGCCTCCTGACAAGGACGGATTGACCTGCGAAGGCTGGTCGATCCCACCCTGAACTTTAAGCGCGCTGTTTTTGTGTTTCTTTTTAGTCATCGGCGGTAAGCCTTTGCTGCAAAGATAGAGAAAAGGTAACGGTTTTAAAATACCAGGATTATGATCCTGGTTAAGGTTCATTTGAAATGATTAAATTTGCACATTCAAATTTATATATGTGATATGACGAAAATTACACGCACATTCGACATCCTTGCCAACGCTGAAGAAAAGTATAATTATGACGATTTTCTTTTGATAAAACGAAACGGAAAATGGGAAAGCTATAGCACTGCCGAGTACCGCAAATACGTAGATGAATTCAGCCTTGGTTTATTAGCTATGGGTTTTAAAAAAGGCGATAAAATAGCTACGGTAACCAATAACCGGCCTGAGTGGAATTTTATTGATTTCGGTATGTCGCAGATCGGTTGCGTACACGTATGCATTTATCCCACCATCAGCGAAACAGAATACCGGCATATTCTTTCGCATTCTGACGCCAAAATACTTCTGGTAGCTAACAGGGAACTTTATGAGAAGTTAAACCCCATTTTTGATGAAACGGATAACCTGAAAGAGATCTATACCATCGAGGAGGTAGAGAGTGTTAAAAACTGGAAAGAAATTTGCCAGTTGGGAACTTCAAAAGAAGAAGAATTACTGCCGGTTCTTGATAAACGGCGCAACGATGTGCAACCGGACGATCTGCTCACCCTCATCTACACATCAGGCACGACAGGTTTATCGAAAGGGGTGATGTTGACGCATAAAAATGTGGTAAGTAACTTATTGATGGCTGCTCAGTTTGCCGAATACCTGAAAGTGGGCGACCGCGCTCTGAGTTTTTTGCCGCTGTCGCATGTGTTGGAACGTACAGGCAATTATCTCTGGCAGACCAAAGGGCTGAAAATTTATTATGCCGAAAGCATCGATACCATTGGTGAGAACATGAAAGAAATAAAAGTGAATACGTTTATCACGGTTCCGCGTGTATTTGAAAAAGTTTATGATAAGATCATCAATAAAGGCAGAGAATTACCCGGTCTGAAAAAAGCTATCTTTTTCTGGGCGGTGAGAGTGGGTAACCAATATAACCCTAACCCGAAAAAACGAAGTAGCTGGTACAACTGGAAATTATCGTTAGCCAACAAGCTTATTTTCAGCAAGTGGCGCGAGGCGCTGGGGGGAGAATTGAAAGGGGTGATTTCCGGTGGAGCAGCACTGCAACCACGATTGGCCCGTATTTTCTGGGCGGCCAACATCATTGTTCAGGAAGGCTATGGCCTGACAGAAACTTCACCGGTAATTTCTGCCAACAAACCCTATTTTCCTGGCGTAAGGTTTGGCAGTGTGGGGGTGGTGCCCGAAGAAATTGATATTAAAATTGCTGAAGATGGGGAGATTTTGGCAAAAGGTGATAACCTGATGAAAGGATATTACAAAAATCAGGAACTTACCAAAAAAGCTATCGACAAAGAAGGATGGTTCCATACAGGCGACATTGGTGTACTGGACGAAAACCGCATACTGACTATTACCGACCGAAAAAAAGAGATATTCAAACTTTCGGGCGGCAAATATGTAGCGCCCCAGCAGATTGAAAATAAATTTAAAGAATCGCAGTTTATAGACCAGATTATGGTCATTGGTGAAAACGAGAAGTTTACCGCTGCGCTGATCGTTCCGGATTTTGTATTCCTGCACAACTGGTGTTTTATTCATAAGGTGAAGTTTGAGGACAATACAGATTTGATCAAACATCCGAAAGTGGTGGCCAGATACCAGGAAGAGGTGAATAAGTTAAATGAACAACTGGGACAGGTATCAAAAATCAAAGTATTTGAGCTGGTCAGCGAAAGCTGGACACCGGAAAGCGGTGATTTGTCGCCTACGCAGAAGTTGAAAAGGAAAGTGTTAATGAAAAAATATCAACATTTAGTTGAAGAGATATACAGGGGAAATTGAGAAAGAGTGAAGAGGAATAAAGGTGAGCTACTTTTAACATTAAATTACTGGTTTTGCAAGTATTAATTGATATTTGCGTAGTGTTCTGAATTCATTCGTAATTCTTTTTATATTTGATCTCCCATATTTAACAGCAAAATAAGCACCATATTCTTCAAGAATGAAAAACATTTTAGGAATCCTTCTGCTGATTTTTGCAACGATGGCCCTGCTTGCCGGTAACCCTGAAAAAAAAGGAGTTATCAAAGGAGTAATTATCGATTCGATTACCCACCAGCCTGTTGAATTTGCTGCCATTGCCGTTTACAATGCAACGGATAAATCCTTAATTGATGGTGCCATTACAGGAGAAACGGGAGCCTTTCGGATTTCAAAACTCGGATATGGAAATTATACGATTGAAATCACTTTTATAGGGTATAAAACCAAACGGATTAAAAACATTCAGATCAGCAGCGATGTGCCTGTGTTGAACCTGAGCGAAATTCACCTCAGCATGACAGCTGAAAACCTGGCGGAAGTAGAAATTACATCCGAAACCCCTTCCATCGAATATCAGATTGATAAAAAAGTGATCCATGTGGATAAACAGATCACGGCAACGGCCGGAACAGCAGTAGACATATTGGAAACGGTACCCTCAGTAAATGTAGATACCGAAGGAAATATTACCCTGCGCGGCAGCTCAAGTTTTACCGTGTTTATTGATGGAAAGCCTTCCATATTAGATGCCAACGATGTGCTGCAGCAAATACCGGCTTCAGCCATTGCCGATATCGAGATCATCACTAATCCGTCGGCTAAATACGATCCTGACGGGACAGCGGGGATTATCAACATTAAAATGAAAAAAATCAGGCTGGAGGGATTAAACGGAATAATAAACGCAACCGTAGGTACGTATGGCAGGTATGGCGGTGATTTTCTGTTCAACTACCGGAAAAACGCTTTTAACATCTATTTTGGCGCCGATTACAACAAACGGGTAAATCC
>DGOT01000158.1:0-5044 GCA_002389465.1 Bacteroidales bacterium UBA4459
AAAAGAGGCCTGGCATTCAGTTCAGGCCTTTTTTTATGTATCCAACTTATTATTCTGCTAATTTTGCGTAACTACAATCTCTTTAAAATGGAATTTGATAATTATTACTTCTTAGGCCGGTTGCTTAAACCACATGGTTTTGATGGCAAACTGAATGCCTACTTCGATGTGGACTATCCGGCAGAATATGAAGGCCTGAAAATGGTTTATGTATATGTGAACAATAGCCTTGTACCTTATTTTGTCGAGCATATACAGTTTCTGAACAATAAAGCCATCATCCGGTTTCAGGATGTTAACAAGCTTGAAGAAGCAGAATTATTGATGCAGAAAGAGTTATATTTACCTTTAGCGGATTTACCGGAACGAAGCGGTAATAAATTCTATTATCACGAAGTTCGCGGCTTCAACGTAATTGACAAGACCTTCGGATTAATCGGTCCCATAAATGAAATCCTGGAATATCCCAACCAGGCGGTCATGCAGGTGTTTTATGGGCAAAAGGAAGTTCTGATTCCTGTAAGTGATGAGATCATTAAGAAAGTGGATCGGGAGAAGAAGGATATCCATATCATCGCCCCCGAAGGATTACTCGACATTTACATCCGCTAGTAATGGCTCCGAAAATTGACAACAGGCCGTTTTATTTAAAGCAGTTCAGCTTATACCACCACAGTGCCGCAATGAAAGTGGGCACTGACTCGTTGTTGCTCGGTATCTGGATTCAGCCGGAAAAGGCGCAACGCATTCTGGATATCGGAACCGGTTGTGGTATCCTTGCTTTGCTTATGGCAGCCCGGTCAGGAGCAAATACAGAAGCTGTTGAATTGGACGAAGCCTCTTATACTGAGGCAAAGCAGAATTTCCTTAATTCACCCTATTCGGACAGACTGTTTGCCATCCATAACGATTTTAGGAAGTTTGCGCAACAGGGAAATCAGAAATACGACCTTATAATTTCCAACCCACCGTTCTTTATTAACGACATGCGGCCGAAAGAGAAAACAAGGAGCAATGCGCGTCACGGAGATGAGCTTAACTATGATGAACTGTGTACGGGTGTTGTTAAACTACTGAACCCAAATGGCCGATTCTGTCTTGTCCTGCCTTATGACGAAAGCAGATTATTCAGTACTGTCGCGGAAAAACATGGCCTGTATGTGTGCAGGAAGCTGCTCATTTTCCCAAAACGGGGCTGGCAGCCAAACAGGGTGAACCTGGAATTGACAATAGAAAAAAATACGGATCCTGCCACTGAAAAATTCGTCATCCGCGAAGAAGACAACACATTTACCGGACAGTACATAGATTTTTTTAAAAATTATCTGATCGGGCTCGATTAGTCATTAGTTGATCATCAGGCAACAACCCTTACTAACTATTATTATATTTTCTACTTTTATCTCATGAAAAAATACATACTACCTGGTTCTTTAATCATAACGATGTTTTTAATTACCGGCTGCATTGATGCCATACAAAAGGATTCCGGTTCTATTAAGATAGCCATCACGAAAACAAATGATTATTACTCGGCATTAGTGGAGCGGAACGGTGACAATACCGAATGGGTCAACCTGTATGGTTTGCAGATTGATTCCGCCATCATTGTGTTACAGCAGTGCGACGGGTTACTGGTTACCGGAGGTGAAGATGTTTATCCGGGCCTGTACGGTAAACTATATGACACAGCCAGATGTGAAGGCTTTGACAGGTACCGCGACAGCCTCGAACTCGCTTCAATTGCAATTGCGCTTGAAAAAAAGATGCCCGTTTTTGGTATCTGCCGCGGCTTGCAAATACTTAACGTCGCTCTTGACGGAACACTCATCATTGACATACCCACCGATTTCGACACGCTTGTCAAGCATCGTTTTAATGATGGAAAAAAATGCTTCCATGTAGTAACAACGGTGCCCAACACTTTGATTTACAAACTAAGCAATGTATTTACCGATACGGTGAACAGCGCTCATCACCAGGGGATTGATCATTTGGGAAACGGCTTGAAGATCTCCGCCTTTGCCGGTGACAGTCTGCCCGAAGCTATTGAATGGGCCAACAGGAACAATAAAGGATTTTTAATGGCTACCCAGTGGCACCCCGAGCGTCTTGACCCGGATCATCCGTTATCAAAAAATTTAGCTGTTGCTTTTTTGCACGAAGCGGAGGTTTATCATCAAAACCAATGATGAACGTCCCTTAGGGAACTGCATTCTGAAAGTTTTTGCGGCTTTGTGCTTCATTAAACACCCATATTAAACGGAAAGAGATTACGTTGTTGTATTGCTTACGTGTCCAGGTTTGACAGTTCATATCTTCAAACTCCCGTGTACGGATTTTTACCAGACTGTACTGATACCTCAGGTTAAACTTCAGCGACTTATATATTCTGATGCGAAAGTCGGCCAGAATGCTAAAATCGTTTTTACTGTATGTGCCGCTGTTAATAGTTGTTGTTTCCACCAACTGACCATGCTCCCACTCCTTCACACCAACAAGTCTTCCCCACGAAAGCCCTGCACCGAAAGAAATAAACTCTTTATCCGTAAACATAACCAAAACCGGCACTTCCATATAATGCAGGTTTAATTTATATTCGCCGGTAATAACCGTCGTGTCACCATTACATGGTAAGTATACAGAGTCATAATACTGCTGACTCTGCCACGAACCTTTTTGTGTATAGAGTAATTCGAACGAAGCATCCCACCTGCCTCTTTTTCCGAAAGGGATCAGGATACCTCCCCCGACATTAGCACCCACCTTCTTAAATCCAAACACTTCATCACCATCCACCTGCGAAAGGTTCATGCCTAAAATGGCTTCACCTTTAATGATCTGCCCCTTTAGATGATAACTTACACTGGTTAAAAACAACAACAATATAAAAGCTGGTAATGTTTTTTTGAACATGTTGCGAATTTAAAATTTAAAACGAAGTAGCAGGCTATTAATTGTAAAGACAAGATTATTTAACGAGTGTAACGGTTCCTCTTTTTATAACTTCAATGCTTTCTTTTGCTCCGCTCTCGAAGCTTTTAAAAGTGGACATCCATATGTAGCTTCCGGCAGGAACATGTTCGCCTTTGTAGGTTCCATTCCAGCCTTCCTCAGGATCGCTGGTTTCAAACAGTTTCTGTCCCCATCTGTTATAAATGATCAAATAATACTCGGCTAAAGCCCCGGTGACCCCTATTACTTTGAACTCGCGGTTGATGCTTAACGGGCTGTCAGGACTAAATGCATTAGGGAAGAATAAATTTGAATAGATTACATAAACCTCATCGTAGTTACTGCAACAATTCGAATCAGTAACCACTACCGAATAAAGACCTTCTTCGGTTACATCCAGATACCTGTCGGTGCTACCCCCGGGTTGCCAGAAATAGAAATCATAGTCGCCGGCATCCAGCCGGACAGAGGAATTAGGTAATATGTAAATCGTATCGCTTCCATTGCCCAGATCTATATATGGAAGAGCATGAATCCTGACAGGATAAGCATAAGAATAATTAGTACCGTTAAATGTTTCGGTTAATTCTACGGTGTAATCACCGGGATCTGAAAAAACGAAGGTGGGATCAAACGGATCGTTGTTCACAAGATCACCTCCCGGATTATCATAATCCCAGTCTGTGGCATCAATGTTTGTTGTGTTGGTTATCCGAAACTCGGTTGTGTCGTGATGGCACTGGTTATAAAAAGTAAAATGTGGGATATCCAAGAATGAAGAAACAAAATTCGGTAATCCTATCAATGATTCTGCTGCACCCAGACTAAGTCCATTATTGGATATATTGTCAATCTCATTGTAATTGCATGCCAGGCCAGCCCTGTCAGGGTTATTAACAATGCCTATGTAGTGCTTTCCCAGCAAGCCTCTTCTAAACTTTGATAAATATATCTTTCCGTCAACCCCTAATTGCAGGGCCCCCATCAGGCTGTCGTTCAAACCTATCGAGCTCACATCAAACTGATCAATTATTGTAGGATTATCTAAAGGATTGGCAGACAACAGATCAAATTGGTACAAATAGTTTGTAGCATTGCCAATGGGTGAACAGCTGATATACAACTTTTCATTATCCGGAGAAAACTCAACGCCAAACGGATAATCATAATGATCCGGTGAGTTGACCGGCTGACTTACTTCACCTGTTTCCGTGTTGAAATCAAGAAGCTCAATTATCCCGTCGGCAGGGACTACCAGAGCCAGCTTCTTGCCGTTCGGCGACAATTTCATATAACCGGCACTGTTGTTGTCATCGCCTTCATGTTTGTATCCGATATGCGATTGGCGGTGTTCAATAATCCCGGTATCTCCTACCAGCCAGGCGTCAAAATTTCCTCCCTGCTCGGCACCAAATCCGTGTGTGATCACCCAATAATCATGACCATTTGCATGTTTTGTTCCGGTAATCTTCTGGCTGTTTTTTGATGCCAGGTGGTTGTTCTTGACAACGACTGTACCTGAGGAGTTTTGTTTGAAACTTACTTTGGAGTAATTAATCCCCTTATTAAATACCGGCAATAAATATATATCAACGGTAAAAATATAATATTGATTCTCGTTCCCCGGATCAGGAACTATCAATGATGACTGTGTGGCAAAACTATTTCCTTTTAACCCGGTTCCATACTCAACCAGTTGAAAATTACCATTCCACACTTTTAATCCGTTTGTAAATAGTAAAAGGTCTCCATTTTCGTCACTAATTGTTGACACACCATTAAGCAGAGGAAAAGAAGAGGTTACAGAAACAGAGGGGTCATCCTGGCTAAAGTCTAGATGCGTCATATTACCAAACACCCATTGATCAGCCTGATGCGGCCTCCTGTAATTACAATCATTTTCCTGCTGTGCAGATGTGATGAGAGGAACTGCTAGATACAGAACAACAAGAAGATAAGTGGAAAATCTCATTTAATACTATCCATTCAGGTCTGAAAAATTAATTTATAATCACCCTTAGCGAATATGTCTCCTTATCAGCCCTGATCAGGAAGAAATAGACACCTTTCGTGTAACCGGTCAAATCTA
>DGOT01000158.1:5177-14152 GCA_002389465.1 Bacteroidales bacterium UBA4459
CCTTTATTTCCGTAGTTCCCAACTCACATTCGTTATAACTGAATAAAATGGTTATGCTTGCATTATTAACACAAGTTGTATAAGGGTTGGTCACCTCAACCGCATGCGTTTGCCAGTCAATCCAGATACCATTTGTTTTGGCAATTATGTACCTTTCTGCCCAGTTGTTCGACCAGGAGAAGATCATATCAGGCGGATCTTCATCATTACCTGCATCCAAAACGATCGTATCATTAACACATGCTACAATAGTATCCTCACCGATAAATACATATCCCTGGGGGGCAAGATCTATTTCAGGAAGTGCATGTACAGGAACAATAATATGTGTTTCGTGTATGGTAAAACCGTCGTTCAATTCAAGGTAATAGGTTGTTGTTTCTTCCGGACTGACCTCAATACCATCTGCCACAGCTGACCAATCAGAATCAGTACTACTTGTCCATAAATAAGTATAAGCACCTCCGCCACCCAGGGCATTTGCATTGATCACTGTTGACTGGCCTATACATATCTCAGGCGGATCTGCCTGCGGATAAGCTGATAAAGCGCCCCCCTCAGCAAGTATAAGTACTGTTTCCACTTCACTTGGGCAACCGTGATCATCCGTCACTACCAGCGAATACAACTGTGATTCGTCAAGAATGACCGTTTGAGGGTTGGGTATATCATTTGGCCCGTTGATCATGCCAGCAGGCTCCCACCAGAAAGTATAAGGAGCTGTTCCGTTTGATGCAGAACCATCTAGCGTGGTGGGTGTTCCAACGTTTATAGTCTGTTCTTCTCCGGCATCAGCCAACGGGGTTTCGTAAACAGTTACGGCAATCTCACCGTTCAATGTTGTGTATCCATCAGTTACCTCTACAAAGTAAGTTGTAGTAACCTCAGGATTCGCTGAAGGGCTCTGAATATCCGAAGTAAACCCGGGTGGGTCCGAAGTCCAGCTGTAAACATAATCACCGCTACCTCCGCTGGACAGCACATCCAGATTAACCTGTTCTCCGGAACAAATGGAAAGCAAATCGGCTGACACATCGATGCTCATTGGTCCGCCAACAACATTTACCCACACGTCATCATTGCTCATGCAATTGGAAGCATTATCAAGAACCGTAATAAAATATTGCGTACTTTCCGTAAGGTTGACTGTAGTAGGATCTTCAATTGTGGGATCAATCAGTTTTTCTGCCGGCTCCCAGTCATAATCAAAGTTTCCGGAACCCCCGTTTATGGTCGCATCAATCAATGTGGTGCCTGCATAGGGTATATTTATATCTTCGCCTGCATCAGCAGTAGGTGAGTTCAGATCAACCGTAAAACTGATATTGCCCGTACTGGCTATATTGCCGCAGGCATCTTGTATATAACTATGTTGTTTGATCGTCAGGAAATACTCACCCGATTCATAGATGGCAGGTGTAAAATTGATCATAAATTGCTGCTCCATCTGGCCACCAACAGAGCAGGCTTCACCAAATATGGAGGTAATTGTATGCTCACCACCCGGACCGCTAAGTGTGAAATCGTTTGCCTGAACCGAGTTACACAATACTTTCTCCGTGAAATCAAATGTCAGGGATGCTGTTCCGCATTGTACATCATCGGTATATATATAATCCAATTCCGGAGCAACATCATCGTAAATTTCTGCTGTCGACATGGAAAAGTTAAGCGTATATCCATATTGGGTACTGGAATAATTACTGATATTGATTACATAAGTCTCCCCCTCATTCACCGGAATCAATGCATTGTGAGGTGATCCTCCTGCACCCTGGCAGCTATAAGAAGAATTCCCGTTAGGGCCCGTAACTCCCCTTGTTCCCGACCAATTACAGCTCACCTGCATTTGATTGATATGTGTGTAAAGGTCTTCACAATCATACTGGTCAAGGTGGTAAACGGCCCAGTCATAATCATCATTGTTGTTGTTGGGTGTAATATTAAACCCCAGATCACCGCCTGTCTGAACGGTAAAAATATACCATACGTCATTTTTCTCTCCCGATGACATACAATTTCCGGGACAACTCCCACTTGTAGGGATTTCATTCGGATAATTTCCTGTTCCGGAATAGGAGTTTTCCTGTACGTAGATCTCCTGGCAAACCGGGATAGCACCCAGGCAATCCTGATCTGTCGGCACCTGCGCATACATAAAATTGACAAAAACAAGCAATGCAAGCGTAAAAATCTGTCTCATAATAAAGCTTAGGTTTGATACGAAAAAACATATGGAGGCCAAAAATATCAATAATGTAGGTTACATCCAACTTTTTATTTTCAATTTCCTGTGTTTCACAATGCCCTTTTGATATCCTCAACAACCAGTTCAGGTTTATCAGCTACAGGGTACACATGATAATTTTTTAATTTAAATGTTTGTACCACAGAGTCCTTTATTTTATCTCTCACCGAAATCAGGATGTGTATCTCATTGGTTTTAAGCAAGTGAGTAAAAGCTCTATGCCACACTTTTCCTTCTAACTCAAAAATACCTACCTCATCGAGCACAACAACATCCGCTTTCTCAGTCAAACTGCTACGTATTATTTCCTCCCCCGTTTCTATCGCCTCCGGGTTGAACCAGAATCTTCTCAAATGAATATATCCTTTCTTCGGCTCGGTCTGGCACAAAGGGAATGTGATATGGTTACCGATGCGCACCAAAGAAAAACCGTCCCTGACCCCATCTTTCCAGGTTCCCTCGGCAATAAAACCACCAACTTTTATATCAGCTTTCCGAAGTAAACTGACAACGCTTTTAAGCATGGTTGTTTTACCTTCTCCCTGCTCTCCTGTTATTATATAAACAAAATTGTTCGGCATAGGGTGCTTTTAGAACGTTCATTGTACGGTCAAAAATATAATATTCATTGCTTTAATTTCTCCGCAAAAACCTAATCTTATGAACGATTTGTTAATATTGCAAAACAATGAGGTGGAAAAGCAACAAACTAAAAGAGCTCAGAGATCAGTATATAGGCATGCTTTCAAGTTTATATGGAGAAGATGAAAGCAAACAGCTTGTTCATATCTTAACAGAGCATCTATTTGGGGTAACGCCGGTCCGAATTGCATTGAAACCAGAAAAACGATTAAGTGAGTCGGAAATACTGCAATTTCACCAGGCTGTGAAAGAACTGCTCAAACACAAACCCATTCAGCACATTACGGGGCATACTACTTTTCTCGACCTGAAACTTGCGGTAAACGAATCGGTATTGATTCCCAGGCCCGAAACTGAAGAACTTGTGCAGCTCATTGTTGAGCGTGAGAAAAACAATTCTGTCCGGCTTATCGATATTGGAACGGGAAGCGGATGTATTGCCCTGGCTTTTAAAAAACACACCCCTGAAGCTCAGGTAACAGCAGCAGATATTTCTGCAGAAGCATTAAAAATTGCCGGGCAAAATGCACAGAAGCAACATCTGGAGATCGATTTAATACGGATAGATGTGCTTCATCCTGATTCGTATGCTGCGCTTCCTGTCTATGATGTGGTCGTAAGCAACCCTCCATATGTCACACAAAGCGACAAAAAACTGATGCAAAAAAATGTGCTGGATTATGAACCCGCAACAGCACTGTTTGTTGAAAACGAGAATCCATTGGTATTTTATGTGGCTATTCTTGAATTCAGCCGGATACACTTGGCTAATGGAGGGCGGATCTATTTTGAAATAAACGAACAAAAAGGGCCTGATCTTGTTCACTTATTAGAAAAGCACCATTACATGGAGATAGCTCTTCACCTTGATATGCACGGGAAAGAGCGGTTTCTAGAAGCAGTTAAGAAGTAGTCGGCTGTGCGTGACCTGTTTTCAATTATAAATCAACTAATCACCAATGCCTCCAGAAACCCATAAGCAGCCGAATAAATGCCCGGGTTGTTGCTTTCACGCGGACCGGCAACATTAAGTATCTCCGCTTGATGATTTTCCAGCCATTCGATGGTTTTCCGCAAATTGTATTTTCGGGATTCATTCAGGTCAACTTCCAGAAAAGGTTTCGAATATATCCTGGCTAATTCCTTAGTCAGCAGGGTTCCTTTATCAGGCTCAATTTGAAACAAAATCAAAGTGGCATCGCTGTCCAGAATATTTAAACGGGTACGTGTTTCGTATTGTTCATCTTCGGTTTCCCGCAACGGGTATTTTTCTTCAATGGGTCCATCTTCAGCTTTTCTGCCTTTCGGACACCAGCCACCACAAGGCATACCACATTTCAGGGCAATATCAAGGGCAGCCCGGTCCACGCCCGACTGCCCCCCGCTGACAATTTTTATTAACCTAACCGAACTCAACTTCCGTTTTTAAAATCCATAAAATCCCTTTGCGATTTATACAGGTTAACGAGCTGTAGGGAAAGATTTTTCAATTCATTTACTATGTTTAAAAACAGGATGCTGCTCTTTGTACCAACCTCGGCGTTCTTCAATCGTTTGATCTGGTTTTTATTCACCTTCCTGATCTGATCCAGCAATTCCTCTTCCATAGCAAGTAATTCTTCCTGATTTGCAAAATCCTGGCTTTGTATACTCTGCGTTACAACAGTTATCATGTCACCTATCATTTTTTCCAACATCTTCAATTCTTCAATCTGTCCTGCGATCAACGGTTTATGGTTATTGTCCACATGATCAAAGGACGGGTTTACAATAAAAGTAATGCTGTGCAGCATTTCCCTCATATAATCAAGTGTTGTTACAAAATAGTAGGCCGTATCGACTGATTCCTGCTTTAGCTTATCCACAATGATATTAATGTGGTCTTTTAGATATTTTGTCCTTGCCGTTATTTTTTGAATTTCTTTCTTCGCCTTTTTTAGTTCTTTAATATCTTCCTTTTCAAGACCTGCAAAGGTTTTTTTCAATTCTTCCGATATTTTTTGAATATTTCTGACAATACCTTTATTTGTAGTTTCGGCAATATTTTCATCCGTAACGGTTTGCACTACCTCAGCATCTTCATCTTCAGCCTTTTTTGATTTTCTATGAAGAATGTGTGTACGGTACAAAATATAAGCTGCTATAGCCGCCATGGCAAACACGGTAAATTTGCCTCCATAAAAGAATGTATAAACAAAAATAAAAGCTACCGTAAAGGCACTTATCGCTGTTAAAAACCAACCGCCTATGACTGCAAACACCCCGGAAATTCTGTACACGGCACTTTCCCTGTCCCATGCCTTATCGGAAAGGGAAGTCCCCATGGCCACCATAAATGTAACATAGGTTGTTGACAAAGGAAGTTTCATTGACGTGCCGAACGCTATCAGAATACTGGCAACCGTTAAGTTCACCGATGCCCTGATCAGGTCGAAGGAAGGTGGGTCTTTTACTTCTGTCGGTTCTTTGTACGGTTCAAATTGTTTTGTTACTCCTTTTCTGATTACTTCCGGAACTATCTTCTTTAAACCACCTGACATGTTCAGCGATGAACGCACAAGTATTTTTGACATCCAGGTTGGTCTGAACCGCTCATCGCCCTCTTCCTGCCTGCTAAGGTCCAGGGATGTTTTCACTACGGATCTGGCCTTCTTCGAAGAGTATAATGTAACGACCATAACCACACCTGCCAGCATTAAAAAACCGATAGGTGTAGGGACTTTCCCTGCCAGTCCTTCCATTAGGAATGAGTCAGGGGATGCTCCGCCCGAATCTACAAATAGCTGATACGAATTGTACCCTGCTATGGGTACACCTATAAAGTTGACCAGGTCGTTTCCTGCAAATGCCATAGCCAGTGAGAACGTGCCAACGAGAACAATAAACTTAAGAATGTTTAAACGGAACAGCCAATAAAGCAGCTGTAACAAAACGGTCCATCCGATAAACGAATACACGATCAACATACTGCTGTTAACGGTTATCCAGTGCTTTACATCATCCGTCATAAAGGTTGCACTTTTTGCCCCTTTAATAAGAAGAAAATAGGTCATTGCCGTAAATGCGATGCCTCCCCAGACAGCCCCGATGTATTTCATTCGTTTTTTAAAATTGAACGAGAAAGCCATCCGCGTAAAATACTGGATAACGGCACCTACCGAGAAGGCTATGATAACTGATAAAAGTATTCCGAAGATGATGGCTAAAGCCTTTGACGAATTGATAAACTCACTCAGGGAAACACCTCCGTCACTCATGAGTATTTTTATAGAAGCCATTGCCACCGATGCTCCCAATAACTCGAACACAATGGACACCGTAGTTGATGTAGGTAATCCGGCTGTATTGTACACATCAAGAAGGATGACATCTGTAATCATGACAGCCAGAAAAATAATCATAACTTCGCTGAACGTAAACATATGCGGATCCATAATACCTTTTCGGGCTACCTCCATCATACCGCTCGAAAAAACAGCACCGAACAACACACCCAGCGCAGCTACTACCATAATCACCTTAAATGAGGCTACTTTTGAACCAATCGCCGAATTAAGAAAATTCACCGCATCATTGCTAACACCTACTATCAGATCGGAAGAAGCAAGGATGAACAGTAAAATAATAAGAATCAAATAATACGTTTCCACTTTGTCAAGATTTTTTGATTACCTATGCAATTAATAAAAAGTTCAGATAGATTTTTAATATCCTATATTAAGAAATTGTTAAGTAATAGCTAAAACTCCGGGTTCATACCCAGCTCATACATAATGAAGCCATAAACATCTGTCGCTTCCTCGATTTGCTTCGATGTGGGTTTGCCTGCACCATGTCCGGCACGAGTCTCAACACGTACCAAAACAGGATTCTTACCGCTATTTTTCTCCTGCAGGGTTGCCATAAATTTAAATGTATGTGCCGGCACTACGCGGTCGTCATGATCAGCGGTAATAGCCAATGTTGCCGGGTAATCCACTCCCTGCTTTATATTATGCAGCGGCGAATAACCTAAAAGATACCGGAACATTTCTTCACTCTCATCGCTCCGGCCGTAATCTGTAGCCCAGGCCCACCCAATGGTAAATCTGTGGTATCGAAGCATGTCCATAACGCCGACAATCGGTATGGCTACCCGAAATAATTCGGGCTCCTGTGTCATACAGGCACCCACCAGTAAGCCTCCGTTCGAGCCCCCCATAATGGCCAGCCTGTCACTGGATGTGTATTTTTCTCTTATCAGATATTTAGCCGCATAAATAAAGTCGTCAAACACATTTTGTTTGTTCATTTTCATGCCTGCTTTATGCCAATCCTCACCATACTCTCCTCCCCCTCTCAGGTTAACCATCACATACATGCCTCCCTGCTCCAGAAAGGCCATCCTGCTGATACTGAACCCGGGCGAAAGGCTAATATTAAAACCGCCATAGCCATACATGAGTACCGGATTGTTACCATCATGTTTCAATCCTTTTTTATGGACAAGAAACATAGGCACCCGCGTTCCGTCTTTACTTTCAAAGAAGACCTGGTGGGTTTGGTAGTTATCTCCGTTAAAGTCCACTTCAGACCTCTTATATAAATCAGAACTTCCTTCTTCTACATCAAATTTGTAAATATTTGAAGGGACCGTGAACGAAGAGAAACCGTAAAAAGCGACAAGGTCATCTTTTTCTCCGTTAAATTCCGTAATAGTGCCGATACCAGGCAATTCCAGTTCCCTGACAAACTCACCGTCCAGTGTATAAAAATAAGCCCTGTTGCTGGCATCCTTTATATATTGCGTATAGATTTTTCCTCCTGCAATTGCCGACATCTCCAATACATCTTCTTCTTCCGGTATCAGACCCGACCAGTGCTCCGGAGCAGGATTGTCGATATCTATTTTTATGATTTTTCCTTTTGGGGCATGGTCGTTCGTCTGAATAACCAGTTCATTCCCGGTATGGCCAACCACCCGGTAATCGTAATCAAAACCATTGGCTATTTTCCTGAACGTCAAATTATTGACATCACTAGCTTTCGCTGCATATAACGCATTACCACTGGTACTTTCGGTTTCAATAACAATAATAAATTGCTCATCTTCTGTCGCATAACCGTAATAATTCCTGAGGGGTTTTTCAGGATTATCAAATACAAGCACATCATCGGATTGGGGTGTATTCAGATGGTGATAATACACTTTATGAAAGCGATTCTGGCCCGAAAGCACATCCTCTTCATCGGGCGCATCATATGCCGAATAAAAGAAACCATCCCCTTTCCACGAAATACCGGAAAACTTTACCCATTCGATGTGATCATTTAACAATTTTCTTGTGTTGATTTCCATTACAAAAATCTCATTCCAGTCGGAGCCGCCCGAAGATATGCTGTAAGCCAGGTATTTTCCGTTCTTAGAAACACTGACATCAGCCAGGGCAATTGTCCCATCTGCTGATAAAGTATTGGGATCAAGTAAAAGTTCCGGGTCATCCTCCGGGTCACTCATCATGTATAAAACATCCTGATTTTGCATGCCGTCATTCTTAAACAGAAAATAACGGTTGCCTTTTTTAAAAGGAACTCTGTATTTAGGGTAATTCCAAACGTCTTTTAAATAATCTTTTAGCTGTTCCCTGAAAGAGATTTTACTCAGGTATTCAAACGTGATCTTATTTTCAGCTTCCACCCATGCTTCTGTTTCCGGCGAATTATCATCTTCCAGCCAACGATAAGGATCCGCCACCTGATGTCCGAAATATACGTCAACAGTATCTGTTTTTTTAGCTATCGGGTATTGAATTTTACTTTTTTGATTTTGCATACAGCCTGATATTATAAATAAGGATGTAACGAACAGAAATAAGACATTTAATTTCATTTTTTTATCGGTTAATAAGAAAAGGGAGGTAAATATAAGTATGTTCGTTCTAATTTTCAAAAAATTGTTGATTAACATTCAGTAACTGTTAACAACTTTTATTGTTCTTTAACCGGGTGCTTCACCACAGCCTTTGACTTCCAACGGCCTGTTTTGTAGTAGATATAATTGGCCGTTACCCCAAAGGCCCAAGCAATCGGAATACCCCACCAAATA